>CAILKA010000326.1 GCA_903834645.1 uncultured beta proteobacterium | reverse complement strand
GTACGGGGCCTTTCGCTGCCGCAGCGTCGACACGCTGGCGGTGCTCGGCAGCAACGGCCGCGCCTACAGCGTGGCGGTGGCTCAGCTGCCCGGGGGCCGTGGCGACGGTGCGCCGATCACGAGCTTCATCGACCTGGAGACAGGCACGCAGCCGGCCCACTACTTTGCGGGCGTGGCCGACACGCGGCTGCTGCTCGCGCACACCGGTGGCTTGGGCTTGCTCGCGCATGCGGGCGACCTGCACGGCCGCAACAAGGGGGGCAAGGCCTTCCTCAGCCTCGAGCCGGGCGAGCGGCTGCTGCCGCCGGCCCTCGTCGAGCCGGCGCACCGCCAGGTGGCCTGCCTGGCCCAGGACGGGCGGCTGCTCGTCTTTGGCCTCGATGAGCTCAAGCTACAGGCCAACGGCGGGCGCGGGCTGACGCTGATGGATGTCGATGCCCAGGCGCCGCTGGTGTCGGCCTGCAGCTTCGGCGAACTGCTTCGCGTGAGCGGGGCCGGGCGTGGGGGCAAGGAGAAGGTCGAGGACCTGCGGCCTGCCGCGCTGGCGACCTACGCGGGCCGGCGCGCGCGCCGCGGGCGCAAGGTCGAGGGCTTTCCGAAGCCGATGCGGGTGCAGCCGGCCTGAGCGCGGCCGGGTGGTCGCGCCGGTCTCGGCGTAGCCTTCAGCGCCGCGCGGCGCCGATTGCCACCCACGCCGCGATCGCGCCCAGCACCACGAAGAGCGCCAGGCTCCACAGGGCATAGGGCACACCGAGCATCGCCACCGACGCCTCGGCGCACGAGGCGCGCGCCGCGAAGACCTCCGGGGCCAGCCCGTCGAGCCCCAGGCTGCCCACGATGCGGTCGGCCAGCGTGAGCCGGCAGGAGGTGGAGGAGGCCGCCACGAAGTGCAGCCACAGCGCCGATGCCACCCCGCAGGCGGCCAGCAGGACCGCGCCCGCCGAGACAGCCAGCGTGCCCGTGCGCGTGCGCCACAGCAGGCCGGCGAGCGCGACGAGCCCGATGGCGATGAAGATCACCCGCTGCAGCACGCACCAGGCGCACGGCTGCATGTCGTAGACGTGCTGCGAGACGAGCGCGGTAGCCACGCCGGCGAAGGCCAGCGCTGCCGCGAGCCCGAGGAACTGCGGCGCGTGGCGGCTCGCAGCCCTCACGCCACCTCGGCCACGAGCTCGATCTCCACGCAGGCGCCCATGGGGATCTGCGCCACGCCGAAGGCGCTGCGCGCGTGCGCCCCGACCTCGGGCCCGAAGATCTCGCCCAAGAGCGTGGAGGCGCCGTTGATCACCAGATGGTGCTCGGTGAAGGTGGAGGTGCTGTTGACGAGGCCCAGCACCTTGACGATGCGGCGCACGCGGGAGAGGTCGCCCACGGCAGCCTGCAGCGTGCCCATCAGGTCGATGGCGATCGCACGGGCGGCGGCCTGGCCTTCGGAGGTGGTCATGGTCAGCCCGAGCTGGCCCACCCAGGGCTTGCCCTCGCGCTTGGCGATGTGGCCGGAGACGAAGACGAGGTTGCCGGTGCGCACGAAGGGCACGTAGGCTGCGGCAGGCACGGCCAACGGCGGCAGGGCGATGCCCAGGGCCGCCAGCCTTCCAGAGGGGGTGTCGGTATCGCTCATCGGGGGGAATCTCCTCGTAGTCGGGCGATCCTACACTGGCCTCGATGGGGGCAGGGGTCGATACAGGAGGGCGGCTCGCGCTCGCCTGCGGGGCCTGGGCAGCCGGGGTCGCGGCGCAGCTGCAGCGCGTGGATACGCTGGCTCCGCAGCAGGCCCTGGCGCTGGCTGTCGGGGCGTTGGTGGCGGTGCTCGTGGCAGCGGCCCGGGTGCGAGCCCAGGGTCGGGGTCGTGCTGGCCCGAGCGGCTCACGCTGCGCCTTCGCCTGCCTGATCGCTTCGCTCGCCGTGCTGGCCTTCGCCCTCACCGAGTGGCGCGCTGCACAGCGCCTGGCCGACCGCCTCGACCCGGCCCTGGAGGGCCAGGACCTGCTGCTCGTAGGCGTGGTGGACGAAATGCCGCGCCTGTCCCCAGGCGGCACGCTCTTCACCTTGGCGGTGGAGTCGGCCACGCGCCAGGGCGAGCCCATCCGGGTGCCCGCCCGGGTGTCGCTCGGATGGTTCCAGGGCTTCGATGGCGAGCAGCTCGTGGCCGCTCCGCCGCAGGCCGTCGTGGCCGGCGAGCGCTGGCGGCTGCCGGTGCGCCTCAAACGCCCCCACGGTGCCCGCAACCCCCATGCCTTCGACCTCGAGCTCTGGCTCTTCGAGCGCGGCATCGGGGCCAGCGGCACCGTGCGCGCGGGAGCACAGCGCCTCGGGCGCGAGGGCACCGTGGTGTTCGAGCGCGCACGCCAGGCGATCCGCGACACGATCGTGCTGCGGGTTCAGGATCCGGCTGCTGCCGGTGTGCTGGCCGCACTCGCCGTGGGCGACCAGGCCGCGATCGGGCGCGACGAGTGGGAGCTCTTTCGCATCACGGGCGTGGCGCACCTGATGAGCATCAGCGGCCTGCACGTGACGATGTTCGCCTGGCTGGCGGCCGGGGCCATCGGCTGGGCCTGGCGTCGCCACGGGCGGCTGGTGCTGGCGCTGCCGGCGCCAGTGGCCGGCCGCTGGGGCGGGCTCGTCGCGGCCACCGCCTACGCGCTGCTGGCGGGCTGGGGGGTGCCGGCGCAGCGCACGGTGATGATGCTTGCGGTGGTGGTCGTGCTGCGCAGCTGGGGGGTGCGCTGGCCACAGCCCCTGGTGCTCGGCTGCGCGGGTGTGGCGGTGACGGTGTCCGATCCGTGGGCGCTGCTGCAGCCGGGCTTCTGGCTGTCCTTCGTGGCGGTGGGCGTCCTCGTGGCCTCCGACCCCGTCTCTCGCTCGCACCGGCAGGCGGGCTGGCGCCGCACACTGGCCGAGGCCACCCGCGCCCAGCTCGTGGCCACCGTGGGGCTGGCACCGCTGTCGATGGTGTTCTTCCACCAGGTGTCGGTGGTGGGCTTCGTGGCCAATGCAGTGGCGATCCCCCTGGTCACGCTCGTGGTCACGCCGCTGGCGCTGCTCGGAGTGCTGGTGCCGCTGCTGTGGGTGCCGGCGGCCTGGGCGGTGCAGGCGCTGGTGGTGGCGCTGGGGCCCCTGGCGCAATGGCCGCTTGCGCAGTGGAGCGCGGCGGCCGCTCCGGGCTGGGCGGCCCTGCTGGGCCTGCTGGCGGGCTTCGTTGCCGTGATGCCGCTGCCGCCGCGGCTGCGCGTGCTCGCCGTGCCGCTGGCGCTGCCCCTGCTGGCCCCGGTGCCCGAGCGGCCGGCGCACGGTCAGTTCGAGGTCGTGGCAGCCGACATCGGCCAGGGCACGGCCGTGCTCGTGCGCACGCGTACGCAACTGCTGGTGTACGACACCGGCCCGCGGCCCTCGCCCACCTCGGACGCCGGCGAACGCGTGCTGCTGCCGCTGCTGCGCGCGCGCGGCGAGCCGCGTGTGGACCTGCTCATGCTCAGCCACATCGACAGCGACCACACCGGCGGTGCGCTCTCGCTGCTGCGCGGCGTGCCGGTGCGCGCATCGAGCAGTTCGGTGCCGCCTGCGCACCCCCTGCATGCGCGGCTGCCGGCCCACCGGCGATGCGAGGCAGGCCAGGGCTGGGCCTGGGACGGCGTGCACTTTCGCGTGCTGCACCCGCGCGCGGAGGACCACGCCCTCGCGGCCCGCCCCAACGCCCTGAGCTGCGTGTTGCACGTGGCCGACGCACAGGGCCGCGCGCTGCTGCTCACCGGAGACCTCGAAGCCCCCCAGGAAGCCGCGCTCGTGGAGCGCGAGGGGGCGGGGTTGCGCGCGCAGCTGCTGCAGGTGCCCCACCACGGCAGCCGCACCTCCTCCACGCCCGCCTTCCTGGACGCGGTGGCGCCGCACACCGCGATCGTGCAGGCCGGCTACCGCAACCGCTACGGGCACCCCACCCGCGACGTGCTCGCCCGCTACGAGGCGCGTGGAATCGTGGTGGAGCGCAGCGACCGCTGCGGCGCCTTCAGCTGGCGCCCGGGCGGCGAGGGTCGGTGCCTGAGGCGCGACGAGCGCCGCTACTGGCATCATCGGCCCTGAACTCGCCACCGCCATCGCCCCGGCATCCGGCCCGGCCCGGCCCGGCCGGGGTCCGGTGGCGGCAGCGGCTCCGCCGGAGCCGGCTGTGCCGCATGGCCCGGAGCTTGCTCGGCTGAACGGGTACGGTCGGCGCACCGGCTGCGCCCTGGAAAGTCCACATGTCGATCCGCGTCGCTCTTCACCACGTCACGCACTACCGCTACGACCAGCTCGTGTCGCTGTCGCCGCAGGTCGTGCGGCTGCGCCCGGCGCCCCACAGTCGCACGCCGGTGGTCAGCTACTCGCTGCGCGTGGAGCCTGCCGAGCACTTCCTGAACTGGCAGCAGGACCCTTTCTCCAACTACCTGGCCCGGCTCGTCTTCCCCGAGCGCACCCGAGCGCTCCAGGTCACCGTCGACCTCGTGGCCGAGATGTCGGTCTACAACCCCTTCGACTTCTTCCTCGAGCCGGCGGCCGAGCGCTGGCCCTTCGACTACCCCGCGGGCCTCACCCAGGATCTCCTGCCCTACCTGGCGCGCGGGCCGCTGACGCCGCGGCTGGAAGCCTTCGTGCGCAGCATCCCGCGCCAGGAGATGGGCACGGTGGACTTCCTCGTGGCCCTGAACCAGCGGCTGCAGCGCGAGATCGGCTACCTGATCCGCCTGGAGCCCGGCGTGCAGACGCCCGAGCGCACGCTCGAGCTCGGCTCGGGTTCGTGCCGCGACACGGGCTGGCTGCTGGTGCAGGTGCTGCGCCACCTGGGGCTGGCGGCGCGCTTCGTCTCGGGCTACCTCATCCAGCTCGAGCCCGACGTGAAGGCGCTGGATGGCCCGGTGGGGGCGTCGCACGATTTCACCGACCTGCACGCGTGGTGCGAGGTCTACCTGCCCGGTGCCGGCTGGATCGGCCTGGACCCGACCTCCGGGCTCATGGCCGGCGAGGGCCACATCCCGCTGGCGTGCACGCCCGAGCCGGCCTCGGCCGCGCCCGTGGAAGGCGCGGTGGACCCTTGCGAGGTCACGTTCTCGCACGAGATGTCCGTGATGCGCGTGGCCGAGACGCCGCGCGTCACGCGGCCCTACACGCAGGGGCAGTGGGAGTCGATGGATGCCCTTGGCCGCCGGGTGGACGAGGCGCTCGTGGCGGGCGACGTGCGGCTGACGATGGGCGGCGAGCCCACCTTCGTGTCGGTGGACGACCGCGATGGCGCCGAATGGAACACCGATGCCCTCGGGCCCACCAAGCGCGGCCTGGCCACCACGCTCACGCAGCGGCTCAAGGGGCGCTACGCCCCCGGCGGGCTGCTGCACCTGGGGCAGGGAAAGTGGTACCCGGGCGAGCAGCTGCCGCGCTGGGCGATGACGATCGCCTGGCGCGCCGACGGCCAGCCCGTGTGGCACGACCCGAGCCTCTTTGCCGACGAGAACGAGCCGGTGCGTCACACGGCCGCCGACGCGCACGCCTTCATCACGGCGCTCGCGCAGCGCCTGGGGGTGGGCGCTCAGCACCTGCAGCCTGGCTACGAGGACACCTGGTACCACCTGTGGCGCGAGCGGCGCCTGCCCGCCAACGTCGACCCCTTCGACTCCAGGCTCGATGACGAGCTCGAGCGCGCACGGCTGCGCCGCGTCTTCGCGCAAGGGCTCACGAGCGTCGTGGGGTACGCGCTGCCGCTGCAGCGGGGCGAGGACGCGGCCAGCCCGCGCTGGGTGAGCGGCCGCTGGTTCCTGCGCGACGAGCGGCTGTACCTGATCCCGGGTGATTCGCCCATGGGCTACCGGCTGCCACTGGACTCGCTGCCGTGGGCTGCCCCCGCGGACCGCCCCTGGACGCTGGCGCCCGACCCCTTCGCGCCGGCCGAGCCGCTGCCCGTGCCCGCGGTGCTGCGAGGCCAGTCCGCCCGCGCCCTGCCGCCGGGCACCGGGCCC
>CAILKA010000325.1 GCA_903834645.1 uncultured beta proteobacterium | reverse complement strand
CGACAGCGGCGAGCCGGTGGAGCCCACCGCGCGCAGGGCCGACAGGTCCGCCACCTCGGTGGGGCGCACGTCGGCTTTCAGGCAGCTCGCGTAGAAGGCCGCGCCCGCGCCGAAGAAGGTGGCGCGTGCCAGCCCGGCAAAGCGCCACAGCGTGCTCCAGTCGGGTGAGGCGGGCGTGCCCGGCGGCACCGACGCGCCGGCCACACTGGGCGCAGCGGGCGCCGACGGGCTGCCGTCGAACAGGCAGATCGTCGCGCCCGCGAGCAGCCCGGCCACCTGGCAGTTCCACATGATCCAGCCCGTGGTGCTGAACCAGTGGAAGCGGTCGCCGCGCTCTGCTGCGGGGCCGATGTCGCTCATCAGGAGCGTCTTCAGGCCCTCGAGCATCACGCCGCCGTGGCCGTGCACGATCGGCTTGGGCAGGCCCGTGGTGCCGCTGGAGTAGACGATCCACAGCGGATGGTCGAAGGGCAGCCACTCCGGCTCCAGGGCAGGCGGCGCGCCTCCCGCACCCGCCAGCAGCGCATCGAGCTGCCCGCCGCGCAGCGCATGCCGCACGCTCGGCAGCCCGGCGAGCAGCTCATCCACCAGGCCGCGCTTGTCGTGCTCCACCCCGCCCCAGCGCACGCGGTCGCAGGCCAGCAGCACCACCGGCTCGATCTGACGGAAGCGGTCGAGCACCGCCACCGGCCCCATGTCGGGTGCGCACACGCTCCACACGGCCCCGAGGCTGGCCACCGCGAGGAAGAGGGCTGCCGTCTGCGGCGTGTTGGGCAGCACCGCGCACACGCGGTCACCGCGGCGCACGCCCAGCGCGCGCAGGCCGGCTGCCGCGTGCGCCACCTGGTGCGCCAGCGCACCCCAGCTCACCTCGCCGAGCTCACCGCGCGCGAGCATCGCCTCGTCGGCGTGCACGATGGCCAGGCGCCCTGCGGCCTGCGCCGCCTCGGCATGGCGCAGCACCTGGCGCGCGTAGTTCAGCTGCGCCCCGGGGAACCACTGCGCCCCGGGCATGCGCTCGTCAGCCAGCACCGCCGTGTGCGGCGTGGGGGAGACGAGGCCGTGAAAGTCCCACATCGACTGCCAGAAGGCGTCGAGCTCCGTGACCGACCATTGCCACAAGGCGTCGTAATCGGCAAAGCGCAGCCCGCGCTCGCGCTCGAGCCAGCGCTGGTAGGCCACGATGCGGGGTTCGCGCGGCGGCGCGGCGGCGGCAGGATTCGTCACGGGCGAGGCTCCACGTCGATGAAGCGCCAGGTGTCGCGCATGAAGGGGTGCACCCACAGGTTCTTCACCCAAGGCTGCACCAGCACGTTGCTGATGGCGTGCGCATGCACCTTGTAGGGCATGTAGGCGGTCAGCATGTCCTTGCACTGGCGCATCAGTGCCTCGCGCTCGGGCCCGTCGGGCAGCCGCATCTGCTGCTCGTAGAGCCGGTCGTAGGCGGGCAACTGGAAGCGCGCGTCGTTCGATTCACTCGCATTGGGCCCGTAGCCCAGCCCCAGGAAGAAGCCGCCATCGGGCGAGCCTGCGCTCCAGCCGTAACCCCACATCATCAGCGTGCCCGCGCGGCTCTTCTTGAGCAGCTCGGGCCAGGTCGAGATGTCGAACTCGATGCGCAGCCCCACGCGGTTCAGCGAGCGCTTCCACAGCTCGCTGGACAGCCGCGCGCGCTGCCCGCCGGCGCTGGCCATGCGCAGCACGAGCGGCTGGCCGTCGGGCTGCTCGCGAAACCCGTCGCCGTTGCGGTCCACGTAGCCGTGCAGGTCCAGCAGCGCCTGCGCGCGGGCCGGGTCGTGCGCGCTCATCTCGCTGCGGTAGGCGGTGTCGTAGCCTGAGGTGAAGGGCGAGACGAGCGACTGCGCGAGGATGCCCTGGCCACCGAGCACGCGCTCGATGTAGGCCGGCCCGTCGAAGGCCAGCGCGATCGCGCGGCGCAGCGCCACCTTGCCCGGCGTGTAGCCGCCCACGAGCGGGTGGCCCATGTAGAAGTAGCTCATCTGCATGAAGGGCTCGAGGTTGCGCTGCAGCGTCACCCCCTTCTTCTGCAGGTACGGCGCCAGCCGCCCGGCGGGCGCGGCCGCGGCGACGAAGGCCGGCGGCACCCCGAGCCACCCCAGCGAGCCCGAAAGGAACGAGAGCCACCGGGGCTGCTCCTCCTCCACCACGTCGAGCACCACCTCGTCCACGAGCGGCAGCGCGCGGCCTGCCAGGCGCTGCGCGATCTCGCGTGCCGCCGGCTCGTCGGCCGGGCTGCCCTGGTAGGGGTCGCCGCGAAAGCGCGGGTTGCGCTCGAGCACGAGCTGCGAGGCGCGGCGCCAGCTCTTGAGCCGAAAGGGCCCGGTGCCCACCGGGTGGTCGCCGATGTCCTTGGGCCCGTAGTGCTCCACCACCTCGCGCGCCACGGCGCCCGTCAGGCCCGAGTCGGCCAGCAGGTAGACGAAGCGCGGGTTGGGCTCGCCCAGCACCAGCCGAAACGTGTATCGGTCCAGCGCGCGCAGCCCTTCGACCTCGGCGTCGTAGTCAAGAGGCCTGCGCGACTTCAACGCCGCAGCGCGCAGCTCCGACAGGCCCAGCAGCTTCGCGTTTTCGAAGAGGTAGAGGTCGCCCGAGTTGTACTGCGGGTCGTAGAAGCGCTTGATCGTGTAGACGTAGTCCTGCGCGACGAGCTCGCGCCGCACGCCCTTGAAGGCGGGATCGTCGGCAAAGACGATGCCCGGTCGCAGCCGCACCGTGATCGTGCGCCCGTCGGGCGAGATCTCGGGTAGCGCCTGCGCCGTGCGCGGCACGAGGGCCACCGGCCGCGCAAGGTAGTCGTAGGCCAGGGGGGATTCGAGGATGTTGGCCAGCAGCGTGACCGTGTTGGCGTCGCTGTTCGTCTGCGGCGGATCGAGGATGGTCTCGGCCGACACGAAGGCCAGGCGCAGCACCTTGCGCGCCCCGGGCGAGGCCGGCGATCCCGGCGGTGCGTTCGCGCCCGCCTGCACGCCCGCAACAAGCGCGGCCGTCGCGGCGGCACCCTGCAGCAGGCGGCGGCGCTTCATCACGTGGCGGCGCGCACGGGCCGGCTACTTCGCCGGCCGGCGGGTGTTGTCGATGTCCACCATGTGCCACCACTCTTGCCAGAAGAGCGGGCGGCGGTAGCCCACGAGCCAGGGATGGACGAGGTCGTTGTTGAAGCGGTGCACCGTGACCTTGTAGGGCATGAAGGCGGTGACGATGAGCTTGGCCTGGCGAAACAGCTCGTCGCGCTCAGGGCCGTCGGGGATGACGTTCATGCGCTGGTAGATGCGGTCGAACTCCGGGTGCTTGAAGCGCGCCAGGTTCTGGCTGCCGGCCTGCGGCCCGTACAGGCGCGCGAGCGAGCTTTGCCCGTCGCTGCCCGCGGCCGAGGAGCCGAGCGTCCACAGCATCAGCTTGCCCGCGCGCGCCGCCTTGAGCTGCTCGGGCCACTTGCCGATGGAGAAGCTCACGCGGATGCCCACGCGCGCCATGTTCGTCTTCCACAGCTCGTCGAACTGGCGGCTCGTCTGGTCGGGCTGCGTGGCCACTTCCAGCACGAGCGGCTTGCCATCGGGCCGCTCGCGCCAGCCGTCGCCATTGCGGTCCACGTAGCCGTGCAGGTCCAGCAGCGCCTGCGCGCGCGCCGGGTCGTAGTCGCCGTTCTCGCTCTTGAAGGCCGGATCGTAGCCGCTCGTGTGCGGCACCACCATCGACTGCGCCGGGACCGCCTGGCCACGCCGGATCACGCGGATCTCGCGCTCCACGTCCATCGCCAGGCCGATGGCGCGGCGCAGCGCCACCTTCTCCGGCGTGTAGCCCCCCACCACGGGGTCATCCATGTTGAAGTACGTGAAGGCGGAGTCGGGATTGAGCGCGCGGTAGCCCTGGATCCCGACCTTGGCCAGGTTGGGCGCCACGCGGCCGTTGGGCATGGCCTGGTTGACGAACTCACCCGGCACGTTGACGAAGTCGATCTGGGCGTTCAGGAAGGCGAGCCAGCGCGGCTGCGTCTCCTCGATGATCGAGATCTCCACGCGGTCGATCATCGGCAGGCGCCGGCCCTTGAAGCGCGCGAGCAGAGCCTGCCCCTGGGCATCGTCGCTCGCCGGCTCGGCCTCGTAGCGCACGTCGCGGTAGGTCGGGTTGCGCTCCAGCACGATGAGCGAGGAGCGCCGCCACTGCACGAGCCGGAAGGGCCCGGTGCCCACCGGGTGCGCAGGGATCGCATCGCCGTACTTCTCCACCACCTCGCGCGCCACCGCGCCGTAGAGATCGTGCGCCGCCAGGGAGTCGCCAAAACGCGGGCGCGGCTCCTCCAGGCGGAACTGGATCGTGTGGCGGTCCAGCGCCCGGATGCCCTCGATCTCGGTGTCGTAGTCGAAGGGCTTCTTCTCCTTGAGCGCCTTCTCGCGCAAGGCCGCCAGGCCGATGTACTTCTGCTCCAGCACCCCGGCCACCACGGGGCTCTTGTTGGCCGGGTCGGCGAAGCGCTTGAGCGCATACACGAAGTCCTGCGCCGTGACCTCGCGCGGCTGGCCGCCAAAGGCCGGGTCGTCCTGGAAAAGGATGCCCGGGCGGACCTTCACGGTCCAGGTGCGGTAGTCCTCCGAGTGCTCGGGCATCCCCTGGGCGAGGGCCGGCCGGATCTTCACCGGCCGCGCCAGGTGGTCGTAGGTGTACAGGCTCTCGAAGATGTGGGCCGTGACGATGCGCGAGTACAGGTCGACGATGCGCGCGGGATCGAAACCCGTCTCGGCCACCGGAAAGACGTAGCGCAGCACCTTCGTGCCGGCCTTGCCGGGAGCCTGCGCCAGCACCGGCGAGGCGCCCAGCAGGGTCATCGAGGCCGCCGCGTAGGCGGCTTGGCGCGCGAGCGTGCGCCGCGTGAGGGAGCGGTCGATCATCGTGCGTCGTTCAGCCGGTCAAGGTGTGCGCGGTGCGCCTGCTCGGAGCGGGCTCAGGGCAGGTTCTGCGCCTGCAGCGCCGGGTCCACGTCCACGTACTTCCAGAACAGGCCCCGGAAGTGGCTCGCGTGGTAGCCGATCACCCAGGGGTGCACGAGGTCGGTGGCGATGCGGTGCGCGTGGACCTTGTAGGGCATCCAGGCCACCATCATGTCGCGCGCCTGGTGCATCAACGCCAGGCGTTCCGGGCCGTCGGGCATCTGGCGCTGCGCCTCGAAGATGCGGTTGTATTCCGCCCGGTCGAAGCGCGAGTGGTTGGCCTGGCCCTTGTTCGGCCCGTAGCCCAGCCCGATGAAGGTCTCGCCGTCGGGCGCGCCCGCGCTCCAGCCCACGCCCCACATCATCAGCTTGCCCGCGCGGCTGGCCTTGAGGTTCTCCGGCCACTTGGCCGTCTTGAACTCGATGCGGATGCGCAGCCCATCCATGTTCTTCTTCCACAGCTCGATCAGCTGGCGGCTTTGCTGGTCGGGCTGCGTCGCGTACTCCAGCACGAGCGGCTTGCCGTCGGGCTGGTCGCGCCAGCCGTCGCCGTTGCGGTCGATGTAGCCGTGCAGGTCCAGCAGGGCCTGGGCACGCGCCGGGTCGTAGGTGCTCATCTCCGACTTGTAGGCCGCCTCGTAGCCATAAGTCTCCGGGCCGATGGGGCCCTGGCCGGGGATGGCCTGGTTGCGCCGCACGAGGCGGATCTCGCGCTCGAGGTCCACGCCCAGCGCGATCGCGCGGCGCAGCGCGACCTTGTGCGGCTCGTAGCCGCCCACCACGGCGTTCTCCATCCCGAAGTAGCTCACCGCCACGTCGGCGCGCGGGTAGCGCTCCATCTGCAGGCCGCGCTTCTTCAGGTTCGGCGCGAGCTGGTTGTTGGGGATGGCCACGCTCGTGAACTCGGCGGGCAGCTGCTCGATCAGGTCCTGCCCGGCGTTGAGGAACGACAGCCAGCGCGGCTGCGTCTCCTCGATGATCGAGATCTCCACCCGGTCCACCAGAGGCAGCTTGCGGCCCTTGAAGCGCGCCGCGGTGGTCTGGCGCGCCGCATCCCCCTCGGGCGGGTTCTCGTCGTAGAGCACCTCGCGGTAGTTGGGGTTGCGCTCCAGCACGAGCTTGGAGCTGCGCTTCCACTGCGCCAGGCGGAAGGGCCCGGTGCCCACGGGATGCTCACCGATCTTGTCGCCGTAGAACTCCACCACCTCGCGCGCCATCGCCCCGAGGATCGCGCCGCCCACGAAGTTCTGCACGAAGCGAGGCTGCGACTCGGCCAACCTGACCTGGAAGGTGTAGCGGTCCAGTGCCCGCGCGCCTTCCACCTCGCGGTCGTAGTCGAAGGGCTTCTTGGCGGCGATCACCTCCTTGCGCAGCTCCGACAGGCCCAGCAGCTTGGCGTTCTCCAGCAGGTAGAGCTTGCCGCTCTTCCAGCGCGGGTCGTAGTGACGCTTGATGGCGTAGACGTAATCGGCCGCCACGAGTTCGCGCCGCTTGCCCTTGAAGGCCGGGTCGTCGGCGAAGTAGATGCCCGGCTTGATGCGGATCGTGAAGGTCTTGAAGTCGCTCGAGACCTCGGGCATCTGCGCTGCGGTGGCGGTGCGGATGCGCACGGGCTTGGCCAGGAACTCGTACTCCAGCGGCGCGTCGAAGATGCCCGCGATCACGGTGTTGGAGTACAGGTCCGTGACCTGCGCCGGGTCGAAGTTGGACTCGGCGATCGGAAAGGCGTAGCGCAGCGTCTTGGGCGCCGCACCAGGGGCCGGGGCGCCGGCAGGGGCGGAGGCCGAGGCCTCGGCCGTGCGCGTGGGCGCCGTGCTGCCGGCGGCCAGGACCAGGGCAGCGACCAGCGCCAGCGCGAGGGAGGGCTTCACAGGCATCGGCTCGTGCAACGGGAGAAAACGGGCGTCAAGGGAAGGGGCGAGCGGGACAGCGAGGCGGCCACCCGGTCCGTGCGCGCAGTCTACCGGCCAAGGGCTGCGTGCCGTCTGGCGGTTTTCCCACGCCCGGGCGCGGGAATGGATGCCCCTCGGGCGCGCTTGGCCACGGGCAAACGCGGGGGAGGCCCTGCGCAGGCGCGGCCTACACTCGCGCGTCTTCGATCCCTGGGCTTTCCCACCATGGCCGCTTACATCCTGCGGCGCCTGTGGCAGATGGTGCCGACCCTCCTCGGCGCGGTGCTGCTGGTGTTCTTCCTCTTCAAGTACTTCGGCGGCGACCCGGCAGAGATCCTCGGTGGCCTGAACGCCACGCCCGAGCAGATCGCGGCCATCCGCCAGCAGCTGGGCCTGGATCAGCCGGTGTGGGTGCAGCTCGGGATCTACCTCCAGAGCATCGTCTCCTTCGACTGGGGCAAGAGCTGGGCCACCAACGAGTCGGTGGCCAACCTCTTTGCCTCGCGGCTGCCGGCCACCTTGACGGTCATGCTGCCCATCCTGATCCTGGACGTGCTGCTGGCGCTGCCCATCGCGATGTGGGTGGCCTACCGGCGCGGCTCGCTCACCGACCGCACCATCATGGTCATCACCACCGTGGCGCTGTCGATCAGCTTCCTCGTCTACATCATCGTCGGCCAGTACGTCTTCGGCTTCCAGCTCGGCTGGTTCCCGGTGCAGGGCTGGAGCGACAGCTTCTGGACCAATCTGCTCACCTACGCCCCGCTGCCGGTGCTGCTGGCGGTGATGGTGGGCCTGGCGCCGCAGACGCGGCTGTACCGCAGCTTCTTCCTCGACGAGCTCGGCCAGGACTACGTGCGCACCGCGCGCGCCAAGGGCCTGACCGAGAACGCGGT
>CAILKA010000324.1 GCA_903834645.1 uncultured beta proteobacterium | reverse complement strand
GGGCTCAGCGTGGGCGACCGCGTGCGCGTGCAGGCTGTGCGCGAAGCCGGGCAGTTCGTGGTGGTGGAGCTCCGGCGCGCGCCCTGAATCGTGCAGCGGGCGCGCGGTCAGCGCCGGTGATGATCGACTTCGGCTGCGCCGTCTCGAACCTGACAGGTGCCGGCCGGCAGTCGTGGCACCATCGACGTGATGGCTTCCAAGGCACGACACGTGAGCGAAACCCCAGCTACGGCCTGGCTGCGCGCGCATGCGGTGGTCTACACCGAGCATCCGTACGACTACGTCGAGCATGGCGGAACGGCTGAGTCCGCGCGTCAGCTCGGCGTGGACGAGCACACCGTGGTCAAGACGCTCGTGATGCAGGACGAACGCACCCAGCCCCTGGTCGTGCTGATGCACGGCGACCGGCAGGTGAGCACCAAGAACCTGGCGCGCGCGATCGGCGTGAAATCGGTGGAGCCCTGCCGGCCCGAGGTGGCGCAGCGCCACAGCGGCTACCTGGTGGGCGGCACCTCCCCCTTCGGCTTGCGCAAGGCGATGCCGGTGCACGTGCAGGAGAGCGTGCTCGCGCTGCCCAAGGTCTACATCAACGGCGGGCGGCGTGGCTTTCTGGTGGGTGTGCAGCCGCAGGTGCTCCTCGCCCCACTGGGCGCGCGGCCGGTGAACTGCGCCCTGTAGCCGGCTCCCACGTACACTGAACGCATGCAGATGCCAGCCTCCCTTGCGCCGCTCGTGCCTGCGCTGGCGGTGCTGGCGGCCTACCTCGTGGGGTCGCTCTCGTTTGCCGTGATCGTGAGCCGCCTGATGGGCCTGGCCGACCCGCGCAGTTACGGCTCGAAAAACCCGGGCGCCACCAACGTGCTGCGCTCGGGCAACAAGGCGGCCGCCGTGCTCACGCTCGTGCTCGACGCGCTCAAGGGCTACGTGCCGGTGCTGCTGGCGCTGCTGTGGCGTGACCGCCTGGGCCTGTCGGAGCTCGTGATCGCGATGGTGGGCCTGGCTGCCTTCCTCGGCCACCTGTGGCCGGTGTTCTTCCGCTTCGAGGGCGGCAAGGGCGTGGCCACTGCCGCGGGCGTCCTGCTGGCCCTGAACCCCCACCTGGGGCTGGCCACGCTCGTGAGCTGGGTGATCGTGGCCTTCTTCCTGCGCTATTCGTCGCTGGCTTCGCTGGTGGCGGCCGTGTTCGCATCGTTCTACCAGTTGCTGGTCTGGGGCGGGGGCGACCTGATGGTGGCCATCCTGCCCATGAGCCTGCTGCTGATCTGGCGCCATGCCGGCAACATCCGCCGCCTCCTGGACGGCACGGAGAGTCGCATCGGAGGCAAGGGCGCCGCCTCGGGCAGCCCGCAGCCGTCCTCTCCGTCTTCCTCTTCCACCCCCTCCCACCGCTCCCGAAAGCCTTGACCATGGTTCAACGTTTCGACGTCGGCGCGCGCCTGTCCGAGATGGCTGTGCACAACGGCGTGGCCTACCTCGCCGGCCAGGTGGCGGCCGACGACACCCAGGACATCACCGGCCAGACCACCCAGGTGCTCGCGCAGATCGATGCGCTGCTGGCCCGCGCCGGCACCGACAAGTCGCGCATCCTGATGTGCCAGATCTTCATTGCCGACCTCGCCGACTTCCCGGCGATGAACGCGGTCTGGGAGCGCTGGGTGCCCTCGGGTCACGCGCCGCCGCGCGCCACCGTGGAGGCCGCGCTGGCCCGGCCGGGCTGGCGCGTGGAGATGGTGGTGACGGCAGCGGTGTAGCGCCCGCCGAGGCCCACCGGGCCCGACGCCTCAGATCTGCAGCCCCAGGCTGGCCGGTTCGCCCGCCCCGAGCCGCGTGATGAGCGGCGGCTCGGCTGTCAGATCGACCACGGTCGTCGGCTCCATCGGGCAGGCGCCTGCATCGAGTACGCCCTGCAGCTGCTTCTCGAGCAGGCTCCTGATTTCCTGCGGGTCGTTGAGCGGGCCCTCCGCGCCCGGAGGGATCAGCGTGGTGGCCAGCAACGGCGCGCCGTGGGCCTCGAGCAGTGCTTGTGTGACGCGGTGCGCGGGCACGCGCAGGCCGATCGTGCGCCGAGACGGGTGCGACACGCGCCGCGGCACCTCCTTGGTGGCCTCCAGGATGAAGGTGAAGGGCCCGGGCGTGCCCAGCCGCAGCAGCCGGTACTGGCGGTTGTCCACACGGGCCAGGCTGGCCAGTTCGCTCAGGTCGCGGCACAGCAGTGTCAGGTGGTGCCGCTCGTCGACCTGCCGCACCCGCCGCAGCCGCTCGGCCGCAGCCTTGTCATCGAGGTGGCACACGAGCGCGTAGCTCGAGTCGGTGGGCACGGCGAGCACGCCTCCGGCGTTGAGCAGCGCGACCGCCTGGCGCAGCAGGCGGGGCTGAGGGTCGTGCGGGTGGAGCTCGAAGTACTGGGACACGGGGCGGGATTGTCGGGGCAGGAGGCCCCGCGGGGCTTGAGGCGACGCGGCTCCCTGCGCGGCAGGCCTGCGCTATGCTGGCGCCATGAAGCTCATCGTGCGCTGGTTGCTGCTGGCTGCTGCGCTGCTGCTGGTGGCCTATCTCTATCCTGGGGTGACGGTCTCCAGC
>CAILKA010000323.1 GCA_903834645.1 uncultured beta proteobacterium | reverse complement strand
CGGTTCTGGCTCAAACCCAGCCGCGCACCGACCTCAACCTGCGTCAGGCCCCGCTGCTTGCGCGCGGCGCGCAGCAGCTGACCGAGCTGCGTAGCAGTCAGCAGGGGCTGTGCGGCAAAGGTTGGGATGGAGCTTGAGGAGGCCATGGAGCATCTGTCTTTCAGATAAATACAATGTATCTGTAAAACAGATACACCGCAAGTAGCTGCATTTCAGATACCGCCCGCTGCCTGAGACAACTTCCTCCGGCGGGCCCTCAACGGACTAAAAGATGGGCCTACACGGCATCGAGACGACCGAGTCCGCAAGGGAACTTGATTGCGCAAATGAGTGCGCATGAGGGTTCGTCGGGGGTGTTTTGGCGTTCGCTGCGGTTCGCCATCGTTCACCTAAGTTGTTGATATAACTAGGGTTCTGGTGACGACACCCTCCGGGTCAGGCCCCCGGGAAGTCCGCTGTCAATCCGTAGGCCCCTGGTTCGAGCCCAGGTCGGGGAGCCTCAGGCCACCGGAACCTCGAGCGACAGGTTCCCGGTCCGGCAGCTGCGCACCTGCACCTTCAACCGGCCCGAGCCCTGCACCAGCAGCGTGACGAAGCGCTCGTGGGCGTTGCCGCGCGTGCAGGGCGAGAACACGCTCGAGCCCCCGTACAGGCCCGAGCCCCAGCCCTCGAGGTGGCCGATCTCGATCACGGCCTCCGAAGGCGCCAGCAGCCTGGCGCCCTCCTCGGCCTGGACGGTCATGCGCATCGGCTCTGCGTGCGGCAGCGCCTTGGCCGACGGGATGCCGTAGCTGGCCAGGTACCCGTGGTTGACGACGCGCAGCTCGATGCGCGTCGGGCCGCCCGGCTCCTCGCGCGTCTGGCCCACCAGCTGCAGTTCCACCCGCGGAACCAGCGCCGCCACGCGCAGGAAGGCGGCCGACTGCGCGTGGCAGGTCGCGTCGAGCTGCTCCAGCGGCGGGTTGCTGATGCCCACGCGCGGGTCGTAGCCGCCCACCTCCACCTCGCCCAGCTGCGGGTGCTGCGCCTTGCGCCAGGGGCCGAAGATCCGGCCCGCGTTGTGGCTGCGGTCGAAGGCGGCCAGGGCACGTACGTCCTGTCGCCTGAACTTGCCGTAGTGATCGATGAAGGGCTTCTTGCGCTCGATCCCGAGCTGCCGGAAGATGTCCCAGAGCTCGATGACGTAAGACAGCGCGCCCCGCTGGGCGTAGGCGTACTCCGACAGGTCGCCGTGGATCGGCTTGTCGGGCTCGTAGAGGAACTCGTGGAAGCCGCTCACGGTGGGGTAGCCCGTGTGCTCCGTCATCCACGCCTCGACCTGCTCGTAGATGGCGAGGTCGCCAGGGTTCATCTTGGAATCGGGCTTGTCGCCCAGCGGGCGGATCAGCACGCCTCCAAAGGTGTGGAGGTTGAGCCACACCATGATGTTCGGGTGCGCGATGGCGAACTCGAGCACCGCGCGGGTCTCGGGGGCGCTGCCCGGGAAGTGGCCGGCACCGGCCTGCACGGGCTCGGGCTTCCAGTCGAGCGGGAAGTTGCGGTTGAAGTCGTAGAGGTTGTCGCTCAGGTACCGGGGCGACGGGATCGTGCGCCCGTCGAAGTTGACGATGTGCCCCTCTGGGTAGAGCTTGTAGAACGGGCCCTCGTCCTCGGGCTGGCGCGCGACCATCACCGGCGGGTGCAGCGGCTGACCGTCGTCGCCGCGCAGCTCGACGAGCTCGCCCTGCGGATCCTGCTGCCGCATCGTCAGGGCCCGACCGTCTCCGTCCACGTCGGCACCCTGCCAGTAGGCGTGCCCCTTGGCGGCACGGTCGTTCACCGGGCTGGAGCGCACGTGGCGGCCGGTCTGGAGCACCGTCTCGGCGCCGTCGGGCGAGATCCGCGGCACGATGTAGAAGAGCGTGGCGCGCAAGGCTTCAGCCAGGTGGGCCGGCAGCGGCTTGCCGCCTGCCTCGTTGCGGCCGCCGTGCAGAGCCAGCAGATCCTCCGCGATCGCCAGCGCGACGCTCGAGCCGCACACCTCGGAGGCATGGATGTTCCCGTCCACCCACACCGCCGCACGCTGCTGCTCCGGATGGCGGCCGATGGTGAGCATCGGGATCGGGCGGCCCTCCGCGCTGGTGCCCAGCGTGGACAGGTGGGCGATTCCAGGGTGCTGCTCGGCCCAGGCCGTCAACTGGGCCATGAGCTCACGGTAGTCGAGGTACTTGCTGCGAAACATCGGCATTCCTGAAGGGCGGGCGCCACCGGGCGACGGGGGCCGACTATGCCACTGGGGCCGAGGACGTCGACACCATGGCCGCGGAACAGGTCGCCGAGGCGCGCCTCCACGCCACCCTCAGGAGCACCCCTGCGGCCCAGGGGTGACGGGGTGCCGTGCCGCTGAACGGTCGGGTGCACCCGCATCCCGCCGCGCGACCCGGGTTGGTGCGTCCAGTGACTCTCGCGGGCCGCCAACCTGGCACGACGATTGCTGAAGGCTCCCCAGTCACCCCACCGGAGCTCTCCATGCACTCGAACCGACGTTCATTCGTTGCCCGCGGCCTCGCAGCTGGCACAGGTGGCGCCGCCCTCGGCTTTCCCGCCGTGGTCGCCGCGCAGCAGACCTTCAACTGGAAGATGACGAGCGCCTACGCCAAGGGCGCACCTTTCTACATGGAAGGCCCGGGCAGTGCCGTGGATCTCGCCCGGCGCATCGACACGATGTCCGGCGGCCGCCTGAAGATCCAGGTGTTCGGAGCAGGTGAACTGATCCCCGCCTTCGAGGGCTTCGATGCCGTGCGGGCTGGCACGGTCGAGATGAACCACGCCAACAGCTACTTCTGGACGGGCAAGACCTTCGCTGCCCAGTACTTCACCGCAGTGCCCTTCGGCCTGAACTTCCAGGGCATGAACGGCTGGCTCTACGACGGAGGCGGCATCGACCTGTGGAACGAGGTCTACGCACCGTTCGGGATGGTGGCCATGCCCTGCGGCAACACGGGCGTGCAGATGACGGGCTGGTTCAAGAGGGAGATCAACAGCGTGGCCGACCTCAAGGGCCTGAAAATGCGCATCCCGGGTCTGGCCGGCAAGGTGTACGCGAACCTCGGGGTGGACGTGAAGGTGCTGCCCGGCGGCGAGATCTTCCCGGCCCTGGAGCGCGGGGTCATCGATGCGGCCGAGTTCGTCGGCCCCTTCCAGGACAGGCGGCTGGGCCTGCACAAGGCCGCCAAGTACTACTACACCACGGGCTGGCACGAGTCGGCCACGGTGTCGGAGCTGCTGATCAACAAGGCCGCGTGGAGCAAGCTGCCCAAGGACCTGCAGGCCATCGTCGAGAACGCCGCGGCTGCCTGCAACGTGATCAGCGAGGGCTGGTGCCAGAAGGCCAACTCCGACGCGATGGAAGACCTGATCAAGAACCAGAAGGTCATCGCCAAGCCGCTGCCGGACCCCGTCATCGCCGCGCTGCGCCGTGAGACGGAGAAGGTGCTGGCAGAAGGCATCAAGGATCCGCTCACCAAGAAGGTGCACGACTCGTACTTCGCCTTCAAGTCGAAGTACGACCGGTGGCAGGAAGTCAGCGAGGAGGCTTACCACCTCAAGGTCCGTGGCTGATCCCGTGCCACCCAGGCCGGGCGCCGCGACAACGCTGGCCAGCGGCATCGAGCGTCTCATCGATGCCATCGGCCGGGTCATCCTGTGGGTGACGCTGGCCATGATCGTGCTGGTGGCCACGAACGTGCTGCTGCGCTACAGCCTGAGCCTGGGCTCGGTGTGGGCGCAGGAACTCGAGTGGCACCTGCTGGCCACGCTCATCCTCCTGGGCATGAGCTATGCGCTGCAGCGCGGCGACAACGTGCGGGTGGATCTCTTCTACGCCCGCTACACGCCAGGCACGAAACGGCTCGTCAACATCGCCTCGGCGTTGCTGACGCTGATCGTGGCGCTCATCTTCATCAAGTTGTCCTGGGCGTACGTAGGCCAGTCCTTCTCGATTGACGAGAAGTCGGCCGACCCCGGCGGCATCCCGTGGCGCTGGCTGCTCAAGGGCCTGATTCCCGTCGGATTCGCCCTGCTCGCGCTGCAGGCTCTGGCCGAGCTGATCCGGGTACTGACCACCCGCCCCTCTTCCGACTGAACGCCCATGTTCGAGACCCAGACCCTGGCCATCCTGATGCTGGTGGCCTTCTTCGTGTTGCTGATGATCGGCGTGCCGGTGGCCGTCACGTTGGCCACCGTGGGCTTCGTCTTCGGCTGGCTGGGCTTCGGAGACAGCCTCTTCAACCTGCTGCCCGCGCGCGTGTTCGGCGTGGTGGCCGGCTACCAGTGGATGTCGATCCCGCTTTTCGTCTTCATGGGCGTGATGCTCGAGAAGTCGCGCCTGGCCGACGACCTCCTGGACGTCATGGGCCATCTGGCCGGCGGCGTTCGCGGCGGCATGGGCGTGGGCATCATCCTCTTCGGCGTGCTGATGGGAGCCACCACCGGCATCGTCGGCGCCACCGTCATCACGCTGGGGCTGCTGACGCTGCCCACGCTGATCCGGCGCGGCTACGACAAGGGCATCGCCTGCGGCGCGATCTGCGCCTCGGGCACGCTCGGGCAGATCATTCCGCCGAGCCTCATCCTGATCCTGCTGTCGGACATCATGCAGCTGTCGGTAGGCACGCTGTTCGCGGCTGCCGTCGGGCCGGGCCTGCTGCTGGCCGGCGTCTACATCGTGTACCTGCTGATCCGGGGCTGGATGTCGCCCTACCTGATGCCAGCGCTGCCGGTGGAGGAACGCAGCCAGGTCAGCCGGCGCGAACTGGCCGTGCGCTTCTGGAAGGTGGTGGTGCCACCGATCCTGTTGGTGGTGGCGGTGCTCGGCTCCATCGTCGGCGGAGTGGCCGCCCCCACGGAGGCCGCCTCGATGGGCGCCGTGGGATCGGTCCTGATCACCATTCTCAGCCGCCGCTTCAGCCTGCCGATCCTGAAGACGGTGGCGCTGGAGACAACCAAGATCACGGCCATGATGATGCTCATCCTCATCATGGCTCAGGTGTTCGCGCTGGCCTTCCGCGGCCTGCATGGCGAGGACCTCATCACGCGGATGTTCGAGTGGCTGCCCGGCGGCGTGAACAGCGACATCTGGTTCATGATGCTGATCATCTTCGTGCTCGGCTTCTTCATCGAGTGGATCGAGATCAGCTACATCGCCGTGCCGCTGTTCATGCCCGTACTGCTGGCCCAGGGCGTGGATCCGATCTGGCTGGCCATGCTGATCACGGTGAACCTGCAGTCCTCCTTCCTCACGCCGCCCTTCGGCTGGGCCCTCTTCTACCTGAAGGGCGTGGCGCCACCGGAAGTCACGATCCAGGACATCTACAAGGGTGTCGTGCCCTTCATCTGCCTGCAGGGCGTGGCGCTGGCGCTGGTCTTCTTCTATCCCCAGATCGCGCTGTGGCTGCCCAAGGCCATCGGGTGGTGAGAGGCGGCTGAGAGCCTCTGCCGTGGCCTGGCGGGAAGCTGGCCGCGACAGTCTCGATCAGTTCGAACGCTTTGCCCGATACTTCGCGCCCTAGGCCTCGAGGCCCGCGCCGCGAGGGTCGCCGGCACGCTCGAGCGCCCTCACCCTTGCGCCACCCGGGCATCGGGCTGGCCGAACGCCATGCTGCTCTACGCCTCCACGATCGCCCTGTCGGCCTTCCTGCTGTTTCTCGTCCAGCCGATCATCGCCAAGCAGATCCTGCCGTGGTTCGGCGGCTCCTCGGCGGTGTGGACGACCTGCATGGTCTTCTTCCAGTGCATCCTGCTGGCCGGTTACTTCTATGCCGACACGCTCATCCGCCGCGTCAGTGCGCGCCGGCAGGCGATCGTGCACACCGCGCTGCTGCTACTGAGCTTGGCCGTGCTGCCCATCGTCGCCAGCGAGGCCTTCAAGCCGCAGGCCGACTCCGAGCCTGTCGGGCGCATCCTGCTGCTGCTGGCCGTCACGATCGGCCTGCCCTACCTGATGCTTTCCACCACCGGCCCGCTCGTGCAGGCGTGGTATGCCCGCCGCTTCGAGCACGGGCAGGTGTACCGCCTGTACGCGCTGAGCAACGTGGCGTCGCTGGGCGCGCTCATTGCCTACCCGCCCCTGATCGAGCCGCTGACGAGCGTCAAGGTGCAGTCATGGGCCTGGAGCGCCGGCTACGCCGTGTTCGCGGTGCTGGCCGCGAGCTCGGCGTGGGTGGCGATGCGGGGCGCGTCGCGCGCCGCGCAGCCGGTGGAGGTCGCGTCCACCGCTGGGCAGCCAGCGGCCGCCCCCGCCTGGCACCGCCAGCTGCTGTGGCTCACGCTGTCGGCACTGGGTTCGGTGATGCTGCTGGGCACCACCACCCACATCACGCAGAACGTTGCCTCGGTGCCCTTCCTGTGGGTGCTGCCGCTGGTGCTCTACCTCACCACCTTCATCCTGACCTTTGACGGCCAGGGCTGGTACCGCCCGTCCTGGATGGTGCCGCTGGCCGCTTTGCTGGCCCTCGGGATGCTCGGCGCGCTCAGCTGGCGCCTGGATCCGCAGGAGGCGGCCCCCTGGCTGCAACCGGTGCGCTCGATCATGCCTGTCACGCTGGCCGTGCCGCTGTACGGCGTCGGGCTCTTCCTGGCCTGCATGTTCTGCCATGGCGAGCTCGTGCGGCGCAAGCCGCACCCGCAGCACCTCACGCGGTTCTACTTGATGGTGTCGCTGGGCGGCGCCGTGGGCGGCCTGCTCGTGGGCGTGGTGGCGCCCAGCGTCTACGACTGGACGTGGGAGTTCCCGCAGGCGCTGGCGCTGACGGCGCTGCTCGCAGCCGGCCTGTCGCTGGCCTCGCGTGCCTGGTGGCGCGGCGGGCTGTGCACCCTGTGCGCGGTCGGCTGCCTGGTGGCCTACCACGACTACGACGGCTACGTGCGCCAGGGTGCGAGCGACATGTCGCGCAACTTCTACGGCACGCTGCGCGTGCAGACGGTGGAGCCCGACAGCGAGCTCAATGCGCGCGAGCGGTTGCTGCATGGGGTCATCATCCACGGCGAGCAGTACCGCAACCCGGATCGCCAGCGTGAGGCCACCACCTACTACGGGCCCAACTCAGGCATCGGACTCACGCTGCAGGCCATGCGCGAAATCCAGGGCAACGAGCCGCAGCGGGCCGGGCTCATCGGCCTGGGGGTGGGCACGCTCGCCACCTATGGCCGCAAGGGCGACCACTACCGCATCTACGAGATCAACCCGCAGGTTCTCGAGCTCGCCAAGCGCCGTTTCACCTATCTCAAGCAGAGCGAGGCCGAGATCGTCACGCCGCTGGGCGATGCACGGCTCGTGCTCGAGCGCGAGGCCCCGCAGCGTCTGCACGTGCTCGCCATCGATGCCTTCTCGAGCGACTCGATCCCCGTGCACCTGATCACGCGCGAGGCGATGCAGGCCTACCGGCGCCACGTGGTGGACGACGGCGCCATCGTGTTCCACATCACCAACCGCTACCTCGACCTGCGCGGCGTCGTGCGGCAGCTCGCCGACCAGATCGGGTGGCAGGCGGTGCTCGTGGTGGACGAGCCGCCCTCGGACAGCCCGCAGTACCACTCCGACTGGGTGGTCATCACGCGCAACGACTGGCTGCTCGAGCTGCTGCGCAAGGACGACAAGGGCACCGCGTTGCCGGGTGTCACCGGCCGGCGCCCATGGACAGACGACTTCAACAACCTCTTCGAGGTGCTCAAGTAGCGTCACCCGTCAGCAGCGCGTCGGCGACCCCGAGCAGCGCCATCCCGTAGAGAGCCGGCCCGAGCAGCGGCTCGCAACCGGCTTCCATCAGCCGCAGCCACAGTCCGCGGATTTCAGCGGCGCTGTGCCGCTCCAGCAGGCGCAACCGAGGGTGTGCGTCGGTGAAGTCCGACCACCCGCCGGCCCCCCAGTGGAACTGCGCGCGGCTGTGTGCCAGGCTCGGCACCCAGCGCGCATGGCCCACGCCCAGGCAAGAGATGAAGTCCGCCAGGAACTGCGAGCCCGGCGGTGCCTGGGCCGCGAACTCCTGGAGCACCGCACGCACCTGGGGTGGCCGGAGGTACATCAGCACCCCCTCGCACAACAGGAACACGGGCTCGGCCGGCCTCTTCCCCGGGCGCCTGGCTGCCCGGCCGGCTGGCAATCCCAGTCGACGCCACCAGCCAGGCGTACGCAGGTCGACCGCGACTCCACGCCAGCGCGGCGGCCGCGCCGGCAGCAGCGTGTGCCGCAGCGACATCACTTCCGGTAGGTCGGCGTCGACCCAGGTGTTGCGGCCCGTATCGAGCCACTGGAAGGGGTTGGACAGGCCGCAACCCAGGTTCACGCCGGCGGCGTGCGGGTGGGCCGCGAAGAAGCGCCCGGCCACCTCCTTGAGCACGCGTGTGCGCCACAGCACATTGAGCACCACCCACGCATCGTCGAGCCACGCGCGCGCACCCGGCTCCAGGCACGCCAGCAGGCGCCTGGCATCCTGGTCGCCACAAGCCAGCCAGGGGTAGCGCTCATCCCCCCATGCCCGGGCGGCCAACGGGATCAGCAGCGTGCTCGGCACGGCGTGCAGCGCGCAGCGCGGCACCACCGTGAGCTCGCGCGGCGGGGCATCGGTATGGACGTTCATCGGTTTCTCCTGTGGCCCCACCCTGCACCGCCGCTGCCGCCCTCGCTTGCGCCTGCGCACGGGCATGAGCCAACGGGCGGGCGCCACCGCGGCCATGACACACTTGAGGGGTGTCGGTCCTGATCGCCCCCTCGGAGCTCTCCGCTGCGCCCGCCTGCAGCTGCACGCTGTCGGTGATCGTCCCCGTCTTCAACGAGGAGGAGGCTCTGCCCGTGCTGCACGAGCGCCTCGCCCAGGTGCTTCGTGGCACGGGCGTGAGCTGGGAGATCGTCTATGTCGATGACGGCAGCTCCGATGGCACGCCGGCAGCGCTGGCCGCGCTGCAGGCCATCGAGCCCGCAGCGGCCGTGGCTCGACTGAGCCGCAACTTCGGCAAGGAAGCGGCGATGTCAGCCGGACTGCGTCTGGCCCGGGGCGAGGCGGTGGTGCTGATCGACGCCGACCTGCAGGACCCACCCGAACTCATCCCGCAGATGCTGCAGGCCTGGCGTGACGGCGCAGACGTGGTGAACATGCGCCGCCGCACGCGCGAGGGCGAGACCTGGCTCAAGCGCGCCACCGCCCACGCCTTCTACCGCGTCATCAACCGCATGTCCGACGTGCCGATCCCGCAGGACGTGGGCGACTTCCGGCTGCTCAGCCGGCGCGCGGTGCAGGCCCTGAACCTGCTGCCCGAGCACAACCGGTTCATGAAGGGCCTGTTTGCGTGGGTGGGCTTCCGGCAGGCGACGATCGAGTACGACCGTCAGCCTCGGGCGGCCGGCTACACCAAGTGGCACTACCGCAAGCTGTGGAACTTCGCCCTCGAGGGCATCACGGGCTTCTCGGTCGTGCCGCTCAAGCTCGCGACCTGGGCCGGGCTGCTGAGCGCGCTCGCCGCCTTCGGCTATGCCCTCGTCTTCGTCTTCAAGACGCTCGTCTTCGGCGAGCCCGTGGCGGGCTTTCCGACGCTGATCGTCACCATCCTCCTGCTCGGGGGCCTGCAGCTGATGTCGATCGGCATCCTGGGCGAGTATCTGGGCCGGCTTTTCATCGAAACCAAGCAGCGCCCGCTCTTCCTGCTCGACTACCACCACCCGTCCCGCCCGGACACGCCCGGTCGGCCGCAGGAGGCTGCGTGAGGGTCTCGTCCGCGCTGGCACCTGCCCGCGCCAGCACGCTGCTGTGGGGGCTGCTCGGCGCCCTGCTGCTCGTGCGCCTGGTGTCCCTGGCGCTTGTGCCAGTGGCCGACTCCAGCGAGGCGCGTTATGCCGACATCGGGCGACGCATGCTCGAGCTAGGGGACTGGGTCACGCCCTGGTTCGACGACGGCGTGCCCTTCTGGGGCAAGCCGCCGCTCTACACCTGGATGACGGCCGGCGGCATGGGCCTCTTCGGCGTCAACGGCTTCGGGGCCCGGGTGGGTCACTTCCTGGCCGGCGTCGGGGTGGCGCTCGTGGTGTGGGATTGGCAGCGCCGCGAGCACGGGCCCGCCCAGGCGCAACTGGCCGTGGTGCTGCTCTGGGCCGCTGCGCTCTACTACCTGTGTGCCGGCGCGGTGCTCACCGACATGGCACTGCTCGCCGGCCTGGTGCTGGCCATGCGCGGCTTCTGGCGCGGGCTGCATGCACCGGCTGCAGAGGCTCGCCGCGAGGGGTGGCTGCTCTTCGCAGGGCTCGGTGTCGGGCTGCTCGCCAAGGGGCCCATCGCGCTGGTGCTGGCAGGCGTGCCGATGACGATTTGGCTGCTCACCACCCGAGACTTCGCCCGCGTCTGGCGGGCTCTGCCCTGGCTGCGTGGCACGGTGCTGATGCTCGTGATCGCCGTGCCCTGGTACCTGCTGGCCGAGCGCAAGACGCCCGGCTTCCTCGACTACTTCCTGGTCGGCGAGCACTGGCGACGCTTCACCGTGCCGGGCTGGGACGGCGATCGCTACGGCAACGCACACCTCGAGCCGCGCGGCATGATCTGGGCCTTCCTGCTCCAGGCCTGCCTGCCCTGGTCGCTGCTGCTGCCCCTCATGGTGCGCGGGCGGCGCCCGCATCTGCGCCCGCATCTGCGCCCGCCCGAGCCCCGGCCGGCAGCCGCGCCGGTGCATGCGGGGCTGTACCTGTGGGCCTGGGCACTGTGGCCATGCCTGTTTTTCACGGCCTCGCGCAACATTCTCTGGACCTACGTGCTGCCAGGGCTGCCCGCGCTGGCCATGCTCGCCGCGGCGTGGCTCGCACGCGATGGCCGCGAGCGGCGCACGGAACGGATCGTGGCCGTGGGCGTGGTCACCACGGCCGCGCTTTTCATCGGGGCCACCGCCAAGCGCGTGGTCGAGGGCGAGGTGAAATCGGCGCGCGACGTCATCGCCGCCTTCGAAGCACAACGCCAGACCGGCGACGAACTCCTGTTCGTCGGCGCCAACCAGTTCTCGGTGGCGTTCTACGGCCACGGACGCTACAAGCCGTTGCCCGACTTCGAGTCGCTCGCAGCCCAGCTGGACCGGGCGACAACCTCGAGCCCGACCCCGGCACGCCGCTACGTGGCCATCCGCCGCTGGAGCGACGAGCAGCCGCCGGCGGCCCTGCGCGCGCGGATGCAGCGCGTGGGCCTGCACCAGGGTTATGAGCTGCTGGCCGTGGTGCGCTGAGGCCGCGCTGCGCCGCAGTGGCGAGGCCATGAAGCGGTGAACGCACGAGAGCACGTGCGCGGGCTGTCGCGCTACACGGTGGCCGGCGGCTTGGCCACGGCTGCCCACTACGCCCTGATGGGCGGGCTCGTGGAATACACAGGCTGGCCGGCCGGGCTCGCGTCGGTGGCGGGCGCCGCTCTCGGGGCGGTCGTCGGCTATGGCCTGAACCGAAGCTGGACCTTCGCCGGCAGCGATGTGCCGCACCGCCAGGCGCTGGCACGCTTCCTCGCGGTGGCGGGAGTCGGTGCGCTGCTCAACGGTGCGCTCGTGTGGGCCAGTACCGCTTCCCTGGGCTGGCACTGGCTGGCCGCGCAGGCTTCGGCCACCCTGATCGTGCTGCTGGCGGGCTACAGCGCCAACCGACACTGGTCCTTCTCACGCGGGCGCTAGGCGCGCCTTCTCAGCTACGCTTCACACCCAGCTTCCACGCTTCTGAAGATGCCCGACCCCGATACCCCTACGCCGGCCGAAGCCGCACCGAACCGGCCCGCCAACGGCAATCCGCTGCTCGAGCTCGGCATCACCGTAATCCTGCCGGCGATCGTGCTGATGCAGTTGAGCTCGTCCGGGCGGCTCGGGCCGGCCGGCGCGCTCGTGCTCGCACTGGCCTTCCCTGTGGGCTGGGGGCTGCGCGAGGCCTTCACGCGGCGCAAGCTCAGCCCGATGGCCGTGCTGGGCGTGGTCAGCACGCTCCTCACGGGCGGCATCGGCCTGCTGAAGGTGGACCCCTATTGGCTCGCGGTGAAGGAGGCCGCGGTGCCCGGGTTGATCGGCGTGGCGGTGCTCGGCTCGAACTGGACGCGCTGGCCGTTGATCCGCATCTTCGTCTTCAACCGCCAGATCTTCGACGTCGACCGCATCGAGGCCGCTTTGGCCAGCCGCGGCACCACGGTGCCCTTCGAGCTGCGGCTGCGCCGCGGCACGGTCTACCTGGCAGGCACCTTCGCCTTCTCGGCGGTGTTGAACTTCGTACTCGCGCGCTGGGTCGTGACGAGCCCGGCAGGAACCGAGGCCTTCAACGCCGAGCTCGGCCGCCTCACCCTCCTGAGCTACCCTGTGATCGCGTTGCCTTCGATGCTGATGATGATGCTGCTGATGTGGTGGCTCGCTCGCGGCGCGCGTGCACTCACCGGGCTGGACCTGGCCGACATGCTGCGCCAGTGAGCGGCGCAAAACTCAGGCTCACTCGCCCTTGATGCCGGCGCGCTGGATCACGGCCTTCCAGTTCTCGAACTCGTCCCGGTAGATCTTGGCGAACTGCTCGGGCGTGCCGCCCACCGGCTCGGCTCCCGCACGCTGCAGCCGCTCCACCACTTCGGGCGAGCGCAGCGCCGCGTTGAGCTCGCGGTTGAGCCGCTGCACGATGTCTGCCGGCGTGCCGGTGGGCGCGAACACGCCGAACCAGTTGCTGAAGTCCATACCCGGGATGCCCGCTTCGGCGAAGGTGGGCACCGTCGGGGCGGAGATCGAGCGCCGCGAGCCGCTGACGGCCAGCGGCTTGACCTTTCCATCGCCGATATGCGGCTGCGCCGAGACGATGCTGTCCATCAGGAAGGCAATCTGCCCGGCCACCAGATCCGTGATCACGAGGCCGGTGCCGCGGTAGGGGATGTGCACGACGAACAGGCCGCCAGCCCGCCACTTGAACATCTCGGCCGACAGGTGCGGATAGGTGCCGATGCCGCTGGAACCGAAGTTGTACTGGCCCGGGCTGCGCTTGATCAGCGCCACCAACTCCTGCACCGTGGAGGCGGGAAAGTTCCGCCCCACGACGAGCACGCTGGGCGCATTGGCCACATGCACCACCGGAGCGAAGTCGCGGAAGGCGTCGTAGGGCATCTTCGCGTTCAGCGCCGGCCCGACCGAGTGCGTGGAGCTCGTGGCCATCAGGATCGTGTAGCCATCCGGCGGCGCCTTGGCAACGAGATCGGCGCCGATCGTGCCGCCCGCCCCCGGCTTGTTGTCGATGACGATCTGCTGCCCGATTGCTGCCGAGAGCTTCTGCGCGATCGTGCGGCCCACGATGTCGGTGGCGCCTCCCGCCGGGAACGGGATCACCATGCGGATCGGCTTGGCCGTTGGCCAGGACTGGGCAAGCACCCCGAGGGGCGCGACGAGCGCGGCCAGCAGCGCGCAGCGGAGCAGCGTTTTCATGTGAACCAGCATAGCAGCGGCGCGTCATCCGACGCCTGACGTCGGACACCGCGGGCCGCGCGCGAACCCTTCGACATCTCGACCCCGCTGCGCCCGGAATTCCCAGGGCCAGGGGCCTCAGCGCGCGGTTGCCGCCACCACGGCCCCAACCTTCGCCCGGTCGCGTGCCAGTGCTTCGCGGTCTGCCAGGCGGCGGAACCACAGGGTCACGGCCGAGGAACTCAGGACGATGAACAGCGAGTACAGCACCGGGATCAGCAGCACCTGCTGCTGCAACTCGCCGCTGAAGGTCAGCGTGACGATCAGCACGGCCAGCGGCCCGTTCTGGATCCCGGTCTCCAGGGCGATGGTGCGCGAGCGGTTCGCATCCTGGCGCAGAAACCGTGCGAGCACGAAGCCCAGCACCATGCCCACCAACCCGAGCCCGATGGCGGCGCAGTACACCGGCCAGGGCGTGGTGGCCAGCAACTGGTGGTTGCGCGGCACCCACGAGACGATGAGAAAGAGGATGACCAGCACGCCCAGCAGCCCGCCGATCAGCTCCACCGTCGCGCCGATGTTGGGGTTGGCCTTGCGCAGCACCATGCCGATCACGGTGGGCACGAGGAGCACCACCAGCACCTGCGCGACGTTGGCCGCCGGGATGACGAACTCCCCCTGGATGCCCGCCAGGCCCGAGTAGAACTGGATCAGCAGCGGCACCACCACCACCGCCACCAGCGTGGACACGCTGGTCATCATGATCGACAGCGCCAGAGCGCCCTTGCTGAAGTAGGTGAAGATGTTGGATGTCGTGCCACCCGGCATGCACCCCATCAGGATCAGGCCCGCAGCAAGCGCCGGCGGCAGCCCGAGCGCCATCGCCAGCGAGTAACCGAGGAACGGCATGATCCCGTACTGGCACACGAGCCCGACCAGCACGCCCTTGGGCTTGCGAAAGGCGATCAGGAAGTCGCGGAAGGTCAGCGACGCCCCCATGCCGAGCATGATCAGGGCCATCATCACGCCGAGCAGGCGGGTTTCGGTTTCGGTCAGCATCAGGAGTTCTCCGCCTTCGTCGCGGCCTTCTTCTCGGCCTTCACCTCAGCCTTGAGTTCCTTCCGCAGGATCTTGCCGATCGGCGACTTCGGCAGCTCATCACGGAACACCACCGACTTCGGAACCTTGTAGTCGGTGAGCAGGGTGCGGCAATGCGCGATCACCTGCTCGGCCGTGAGCGACTCGTCACGCCTGACCACATACGCTCGCACCGTCTCGCCGCTCTTGGCGTCGGGGACACCGATCACGGCCGCCTCCATCACTGCATCGAGACGGCTGACTGCGTCCTCCACCTCGTTGGGATAGACGTTGAAGCCCGACACCAGGATCAGGTCCTTCTTGCGGTCGACGATGGTGAAGAAGCCTTCCGCGTCCATCACCGCCACATCACCCGTGTGGAGCCAGCCATCGCGCAGCACCACCGCCGTCTCGCCAGGCTGGTTCCAGTAGGCCTGCATCACCTGGGGGCCCCGCACCACGAGCTCGCCCGGCTCGCCCACGGCTACAGCCCGCCCGTCGTCGTCGACCAGGCGCACGTCCGTCCCCGGCACCGGGATGCCGATCGACCCGACCCTGCGCAAGCCGGTCAAGGGGTTGAAGGTCACGACGGGCGAACTCTCGGTCAGGCCGTAGCCCTCGACGATGCGCGTGCCCGTGACCTGTTCCCAGCGCTCGGCCACCGCGTGGTGCAGCGCCGTGCCACCGGCAATCGCCGCCTTCAGGTGACGCGGCGGGAAGGCGACGAACCACTCCTCGTTGAGCAGCGCGTTGAAGAGCGTGTTGACGCCTGTGATCCAGGTGACCGGCGTGTTCTCGATGGCGCGCTGCAGGTTCTGCACCGGCCGCGGAGACGGGATCAGCACGTTACGCGCGCCCGCTTCGTAGAAGCTCAGCAGGTTCGCCGTGAAGGCGAACACATGGTAGAGCGGCAGCGCCGTCAGCACACACTCGCGTCCGGGCTCGATGTGGCTCGCCCCCATCGAGCGGATCTGCGCGATGTTGGCCAGCAGGTTGCGGTGCGTGAGCTGGGCCCCCTTGGAAACACCGGTGGTGCCGCCCGTGTACTGCAGCACTGCCGTCGCGTCGGGCCCGATGGCCTGCCACCATCGGCGCACCGCCTGCGGCCCGCCCAGGCGATCGGCATGCGCGCGCCCCTTGGCCAGGGCGGCCATGAAGCGCACATGCGGCACACGGATCGGCGGCAGCGCGCGACTCCACCAGCGCTGCACGGCGCGCACGATGCCACGCGGCACCGCCGGGAACAGTTCCGGCACGCTGGCCACGACGACGTGGCGCACCGGCGTCTTGCCCGCGAGCGCCTCGAGCTTGTCGGCGAAGAGTTCGGTGATCACCAGCGCTTGCGCGCCCGAGTCACGGAACTGGTGCTCCATCTCGGCCGGCGTGTACAACGGGTTGGTGTTCACCAGCACGCAACCCGCCTTGAGAATGCCGAAGACCGCCACCGGATAGGCCAGCCCGTTGGGCAGCTGCACGGCCACGCGCGCGCCCTCGGGCAGGCCCAGCTCCTCGCGCAGGTAGGCCGCGAAGGCATCCGACAGCGCATCGACCTGCGCGAAGCTCAGGCTGCCGTTCATGCCGTTGGGCACGACCGCCGTGAACGCCTTCTGCGTGGCGTACTGCTGGCTCGCAGCATGGACCATCGCCGCCAGGTTCGGGTGCGGGGAAACGGGCAGCTCGGGTGGCGTGTTGACGCCATAGTGAGCCTGCCAGACGCGCAGGTCGGAGGTCGAGGCGTCGGCCGGATTCATCACTTGGGTCTCCTCGCGCAGGGGCCGCCATTTTTCCGGCAGTGTAGGCAGGCCGGGTCACACGGGCGAGTCACGCGCGGCTTGACCCCTTTGCCGGAGAGGCGGCGGAGCCGGGTCATGCAGCTGCGCCATCGCGCTGCACCCGGGGGCGCCGCAGATCGTGGTACATTCCCGGTTTTGGCGTTGAGCATGCCGCCCCTAGTGGCCCTCAGCGTCGAGATCACGAGTTGATCTCCATCCTTCGCCAGATCTCCTGATTGCAATTGCGGTCCCACGGTTCTGGCTGCTCCTAGCCCGCGGCGAGTGACCCTGCGGGCCGGCCGCCGGACAGAGTTCATCCGCCGCGCGTGCGCCCCCTGGGTGTGCCCCTTGCAGTCAGATCGACAGCCCACCACTGCCGCGTGGTGTCGATCGTAGGAGCGATACATACATACCCCTTTCCGAGTTGGGAAGTACCTGGTTTCCCCTCTGACCCGCCCGATCCTGGGCGGCGCCTTCGCCGCTGCGGTCTCCATCCGCAGCGGCGTGGGTTCCATGACCCACGATCGCGTGATGCGGTTCGTGCCCGTTTTCGACACCCACGAGCAGGCCAGCCGCTTCGCCACCGTACAGGCGCTTGCCGGGCTCGGGCCGGGCGCTTCCGGTTTCTGTGGGTCGGCCCAGCCACAGGAGTAGAAGCGCATGGACAAAGAAGAACTCAT
>CAILKA010000322.1 GCA_903834645.1 uncultured beta proteobacterium | reverse complement strand
GGATCCGGACTTCGGCTGCGCCGACCTGCCCATGATGCTGGACCTGGCCGACCTGCCGGCGAGCTACCGGCGCCGCTTCGGGTTCGCACCGGCGTCGGTTTCTTGAAGTTGTCATATTTCCGCGGCAAGGTCCGCGGATGACCCCAGAAGCGCCCTCCGTCCCCCCCCTGCCCCTGCTCGACCGCGAGCGCTCGATCCTGGCCTTCAACCGCCGCGTGCTGGCCCAGGCCAGCCGCGAGGACGTTCCGCTGCTGGAGCGCCTGCGCTATGTGACCATCGTGTCCTCCACCCTCGACGAGTTCTTCGAGGTACGCATGGCAGACGTGGTGGAAGCCGCGCGCAGCATCGGCAACGGCGCCGCCTCGAACCTGGCGGCCTTGTGCGAGGAGGCGCGCGCCCTGATTGCCGAGCAGTACCGCCTCTTCAACGACGAGGTGATGCCCGCGCTGCAGCGCCAGGGCGTGGTCGTGCTCAACCATGCGGAGCGCGACGAGCCCCAGCGGCGCTGGGTGGCGCAGTTTTTCCAGAGCCAGGTGCGGCCGCTGCTGGTGCCGGTGAGCCTCGACCCCGCCCATCCGTTCCCGACGGTGGCCAACAAGTCGCTGAACTTCATCGTGCGACTCGATGGCCGCGACGCCTTCGGCCGCGAGAACCGCATCGCCATCGTCAAGGTGCCGCGGGTGCTGCCGCGCGTGATCCGCCTGCCCGACGAGCTGTGCCCGGGCCGGCAGGGCTTCGTGCTGCTCACGAGCGTGATGCGCGCGCACCTCGGCGAGCTGTTCCCGGGGCGCACAGTGGAGGCCTTTTCGCAGTTTCGCGTCACACGCGACTCCGACCTCGAGCTCGACGAGGACGACGTGACGAACCTGCGCCAGGCCCTGCGCAGCGGACTGACCACGCGCCACTTCGGGCAGGCGATCCGCCTGGAGGTGGTGAGCTCCTGCCCGGACGGCCTGGCCAACTTCCTGCTGTCGCAGTTCGCGCTTGCGCCTTCGGCGCTGTACCGCGTCAACGGCCCCGTCAATCTGGTGCGGCTCAACCAGCTCATCGACCAGGCCGAGGGAGAGGTGCTGCGCTTTCCCCACTTCGAGCCGCGCTACCCGGCCCCGGGCCTGGTGGCCAACCGCCCCCTGTTCGACCAGTTGCGCGAGCACGACGTGCTGCTGCACCACCCCTTCGACAGCTTCGAGCCGGTGGTGCAGTTCCTGCGCGAGGCCGTCGAGGACCCTCAGGTGCTGGCCATCAAGCAGACGATCTACCGCACGGGGGCCGAGTCGGTGCTGATGGAACTGCTGCTCGAGGCGGCGCGCCGGGGCAAGGAAGTGACGGTTGTCGTCGAGCTCAAGGCTCGCTTCGACGAGGAGGCCAACATCAACTGGGCCGATCGCCTGGAGGCGGTGGGCGTGCAGGTGGTCTACGGCGTGGTGGGGCTCAAGACGCACGCCAAGCTGCTGCTCGTGACGCGCCGCGAGCACGAGGGCTCACGCGACAGGCGCCCGGCTGCGATGCCCAGGCTGCGACGCTACCTGCACCTGTCAACGGGCAACTACAACCCGAGGACGGCGAGGCTCTACACGGACCTGGGACTGCTCACGGCCGACGCCGGCCTGACAGGGGACGCCGAGACCGTCTTCCAGGAACTGGCGAGCCAGGCGCGTCTGCGCCAACCGCAACATCTCGTCGCGGCTCCGTTCGGGCTGCACAAGCGGATGCTGCGCCACCTCGAGCAGGTGCGGCAAGCCGCTGCCCAAGGAATCGCCACGCGGGTCGTGCTCAAGGCCAACGCGCTGACCGACCCGGCACTGATCACCGCCCTGGCCGAGGCTGCGCGTGCAGGCGCCTCGGTGGACCTGGTGATACGCGGGGCCTGCATGCTTCCGCCGGGCCTGCCCGGCCAGACCGAGCGGATCCGCGTGCGCTCGGTGATCGGCCGTTTCCTCGAGCACTCGCGCATCGTCTATTTCCGTTGGGGTCCGGGCGAGGACGAGGAGGTGCTGTACCTCAGCAGCGCGGACTGGATGTCGCGCAACATGTTCCGGCGGGTGGAGCTCGCCTGGCCGATCCGTGATCCCCTGCTGCGCCAGCGCGTCATCGACGAGGCGCTCGTGCCCTACCTCCACGACACGCGGGACGCCTGGGAGCTGGACGCCCAAGGCCGCTACACGCGCGTCTCGGACTCAGGGGTGAGTGCGCAGGCCGCGCTCATGAGACTGCACAGCCCCTGAACTCAGGGCTCGGCCACGCCGGAGAGTTCCAGGCCGAGACTGCCCACGCGCGTCCAGGCCTTCGCCTCCTCGTGCAGGAGATAGGAGGTTCGTGGACGCGATTCGGACCAGCCGGGTGCGGCCACCAGCAGCGCGCGGCTGCCCTGCCTGCTCAGGCTCCAGGCCTGCAGGTCCACCTCCTGGCGGCTGTGGCACTTGATGATCGCCAGGCGCAGGCACAACGCTCGCCAGGCGAAGCGCTCGTCGCCCAGCCACTCCTCCACCTTGCGCAGGCCGCCGCGCTGGGCCAGCACGAGCTGCCCCAGCCGGCGCTGCTGGCTCTGCGAGAAGCCCGGGGCGTCGAGGTTCGACACCAGGTAGGCGCCATGGCGGTGGTAGTCGTGGTGCGACACCGCCATCCCCACCTCGTGGAGCTCGCAGGCCCAGGCCAGCTCACGGCGCGCCTGCGCGTCGGCATCGGGCTGCACCTGCTCGAACAGGTGCTCGGCCAGCGCGTGCACGCGCTCCGCCTGGGCAGCCTCCACGCCGAAGCGCTGCTGCAGCGCAGCCACCGTGCGGTCGCGCAGGTCCAGGCCACCCTGCTCCATCGCCACCTGCCAGCGCTGGTGCAGGTCCACGATCACGCCCTGGCGCAGGGCACCCTTGGCTGGATAGAGCTCCTCGATGCCGAAGTGGGTCGCGAGGGTGTAGAGAATGGCCAGGCCTCCAGGCAGAACGGGGCGGCGGTCTTCGCGCAACGCCGCGGACAGGTCCAGCGCGTCGACATGTCCGGCCTCGATGCAGGCGTGCATCAAGGCAGACAGCGACCGCGGCGTGATGCGCCCGTCGGTCCAGCCCAGACGCTCCAGGATCTGCGACACCGCCCCCACCGTGCCCGAGGAGCCCAGTGCCACCGACCAGCGCTGCGGTGCGAAGGCCTGCAAGGCCTCCTCGAACTCGGCGCCGGCAGCAACTTGCGCAGCCCGGAAGGCGGAAGCCGTGAGACGGCCTTCGGGGAAGAAGCGCAGCGACAGCCCGACCGAGCCCACTGGGAAGGACTCGGCGCTCGTGGGCACGGCACCCTGGCCTAGGATGAGCTCGGTCGAGCGTCCGCCAATGTCCACGACAAGGCGGCTGTCTTCCGAGGGCTGCAGATGCGAGACGCCCGTGTAGATGAGCCGCGCCTCCTCGCGCCCGGAGATCACCTCGATCGGAAAGCCGAGCACGGGCTGGGCTCGGCGCAGGAACTCGTCGCGGTTGGCGGCCTCGCGCATCGTCTGCGTGGCCACCGCCCGTACGTGGGCCGGATCGAAGCCCCGCAGTTCCTGCGCAAAGCGGGCCAGGCAAGCCAGGCCCCGCTCAACCGCCTCCTCAGTCAAGCGCCCCTGCTCATCGAGCCCTGCGCCCAGACGCACGGTCTCCTTGAAGTAGGCGTGCCGCCGATACCGCCCGCCCGCGAGGCGGCCGATTTCGAGCCGAAAGCTGTTGGAGCCCATGTCGACTGCGGCCAGCAGCCCTGGGTCTTCGGAGTTCGTCACAGGGGGAGTCGCTATGCGAGAGGTCGAAAAATCGATTGTCGCCGACTGCCCTGCGCAAGCGCCTGCGCAGGCTGCTCGACCCTGTCCAGAGCCTCGAGCAGACAGGCCTCGAACTGCCCGACCACTTGCTCCCAGCCGTGGTGCACGAGGCTGGCGCGAGCCGCCTCGCCCATGGCCCGGATCGCGGAGGCGTCCAGCTTCACCGCATCGAGCACTGCCTCCAGGAGTTGGTGCGGCTGATCGGGCGGGGCGAGCCAACCCTGCCGCCCCGGAATCACGAACCGCCCGGCCGCCGCGCAGTTGAAGGCGACAACCGGCAGCCCGCTCGACAAGGCCTCCAGGGTCACGTTGCCAAATGTCTCGGTCAGGCTCGGGAACACGAAGAGGTCTGCCGAAGCGTAGTGCCGCCCGAGATCGGCGCCCGTGCGGGTTCCCGCGAAGTGGGCGTCGGGCAGCCTGCGCTGCAGCGCCTCTCGCATCGGACCGTCTCCGACCAGCACGAGGCGCAGCGACGGCCGTTGCACGCGTGCCTTTTCGAAGGCCTCGGCCAGCAAGCCGAGGTTCTTCTCCGCGGCCAGGCGTCCCACGCACAGCAGCACGCAGTCTTCGGGGCCAGCCCCCCACAGGCGCCGCAGCTCGCCATCCCGGCGCGCCGGGTCGAAGAGCGCGGTGTCGACCCCACGCGCCACCACGCGCAGGCGCTCGAAGCCGCAGGCCTGCAGATCGGCACGCAGGGCCTCCGTGGGCACCATCGAGCAGGCACAGGCGTTATGGAAGCGGCGCAGATAAGCGACGATGGGTTTGCGCAACCAGCCCACGCCGTAGTGCCGGCTGTAGGCGTGGAAGTTGGTGCGGAAGTCCGAGGTCACCGGCAGCTTCAACACCCTGGCAGCCTGCAGGGCCGACCAGCCCAGGGGCCCTTCGGTGGCCACATGGACGATGTCGGGCCGCTGGACCGACCAGCGCCTCACGAGCGAACGCTTGGCCGGCACCCCCATGCGCAGGCCCGGGTAATGCGGGATCGGCAGCCCGCGCATCAGCACCTCGTGCAGCGCCTCGCCGCTGGCCGCCTCGTCGGCACCATGCTGCCGCGGGCGCACAAGTTGCACCGCGTGCCCACGGTCCTGCAGGCCCTGCACGGTGCGCGCCACCGTCATGGCCACGCCGTTGACCTCGGGCGGATAGGTCTCCGTCACCACGGCCACGCGCAGGGATCGACGCGCGGCCTGGAACTCCTCCACCTCGAGCAGCGTTTCGTCCAGGGGCATGGAGCCCGATCGTCGCGAGCAGACATGACGATCTCGTGAAGTTTCCGAGACATGTCCGTCATGGCTCGGTCACCGAGATTTCATGCAGGAACAGCAGCATGCGCGGCGCAACGGCCAACCCGGGCTGCGGCCCATCCACCTTCACGAGGACCGCCTTGAACCGATTTCTTCGCGAGCTCGAGATCCAGCGCTGGGACGACCACCGCTACTACCACCACAGCCGCATCAACCAGAGCCTGCACCTGCTCAGTGCGCTGAGCTTCGTCGTGGCCTACGGGCTGCTCTTTGTCGACCCGGCCTGGGCGGCGATCCTGGCCTGGTGCGTCTCCATGACCTCGCGCCAGGCCGGCCACTTCTTCTTCGAGCCGCGGGGCTACGACCATGTCAACCAGGCCACCGATGCACACAAGGAAGCGATCAAGGTGGGCTACAACATCCGCCGCAAGGTCGTTCTGATGACGGTGTGGGCAGCCATGCCGGTGGTGCTGTGGGCCGAGCCCTCGCTCCTGGGCGCGATCGAGCCGGCCACCTCGCTTGCGGGCTACGTACACGACGTGGGCATCGCCTGGCTGGCGCTGGGTGTCACGGGGCTCGCCTTTCGCGTGGCGCAGTTGTGGTGGCAGCAGGACCTGCTCACGGCCCTGGTGTGGATGACCAAGATCCTCACCGACCCGTTCCACGACATCTGGCTGTACCACAAGGCACCGCTGCACCTGATGCGCGGTGAGTTCATCGACCCGATGGAACATGTCCGTCCGCACTGATCCGCGGCCGGGCGGCCTGCGGGCCGTGTGGCAGCAGGAAGACCTGAACTTCCTGCTCACCAACCGCGTGCCGCGCATTGCGCTCACGCGCTTCATGGGGTGGTGGAGCGGCCTGCGCAGCCCGCTGCTGACGCGGCTGTCGATCGCGGTGTGGCGCCTCTTCACCGACCTGGACCTCTCGGAGGCGAAGGAGCGGCGCTTCGACAGCCTGCAGGCCTGCTTCACGCGCGAGTTGCGCCCTGGGGCACGCCCCTTCGACCCGCAGCCGGGTGTGCTGGCCAGCCCCTGTGACGGGATCGTCGGCGCCTGCGGCGAGGTTCGCGCCGGCATGGTCTGGCAGGCCAAGGGCTTTCCGTATTCGGTGGCCGAACTGTTTGGCCCGGGCTGCGAAGCCTCGGGCTTCGAGGGCGGCTCCTTCGTGACGCTGCGCCTGACCTCGGCCATGTACCACCGCTTCCACGCCCCGCACCACGCGGTGGTCGAGCAGGTCACGCACCTGCACGGGGACACCTGGAACGTCAACCCGATCGCGCTGGCGCGCGTGCAGCGGCTCTTCTGTCGCAACGAGCGCGCGGTGATCGGGTTGCGGCTGCGCGAGGGCGGGCATGGAATCGCCCTGGTGCCGGTGGCGGCGATCCTCGTGGCCAGCATCCGGCTTCATTGCCTGGACCTGCTGCTGCACAGGCGCTCGAGCGGCCCGCAGGAGCACCGCCTGGCCCACCCCGTGGCCAAGGGCGAGGAGCTGGGCTGGTTCCAGCACGGCTCGACGATCCTTGTCTTCGCCCCTTCCGGGTTCACGCTGGCCCCCGGCATCGAGACCGGCCGGCGCATCCAGGCCGGGCAGCCCCTGATGCGGCTGCCGGGCCACCAGGAGCATTCATGAAAGTGACCGTCTTCGGGGCAGGCTACGTGGGCCTGGTGAGCGCGGCGTGCCTGTCGGACATGGGCAACAGCGTGCTGTGCGCGGACGTCGACGACGCCCGCGTGGCGCGGCTGCAGGCCGGCGAGGTGCCCATCCACGAGCCAGGCCTGGCCGAGCTGCTGCGGCGCAACGTCGCCGCGGGCCGGCTGCGCTTCACCACCGACGCGGCACAGGCTGTGGCGCACGGCACGATCGTCTTCATTGCCGTGGGCACGCCCCCGGCCGAGGACGGCTCGGCCGATGTCGGCCACGTGCTCGAGGTGGCGCGGTGCATCGGCGCGCACATGCAGGACTACAAGGTCGTGGTCAACAAGAGCACGGTTCCGGTGGGCACGGCCCAGCGCGTACGCGAGGCGCTGGTGGAGGGCCTGCGCACGCGCCAGGCGCTCGTGCCCTTCGCAGTCGTCTCCAACCCCGAGTTCCTCAAGGAGGGTGCAGCCATCGACGACTTCATGCACCCCGACCGGGTGCTGATCGGCTCGGATGACGAGCAGGCCACGCTCCTGATGCGCGCCCTCTACGCCCCCTTCCTGCGCAATCGTGACCGCATCGTGCTGATGGACGTGAGGAGCGCCGAACTCACCAAGTACGTGGCCAACGCCATGCTGGCCACGCGCATCAGCTTCATGAACGAAATGGCGACGCTGGCCGAGCGCGTGGGCGCGGACATCGAGCAGGTGCGACTGGGCATCGGCTCGGACCCGCGCATCGGCACGCACTTCCTCTACGCTGGCTGCGGCTGGGGCGGCTCGTGCTTCCCGAAGGACGTGCGCGCCCTCACCCACATGGGTCAGGGCTCGGGCGTGGACATGGGCATCCTGCGCGCCGTGCAGGAGGTCAACGAGCACCAGAAGCGGCTGCTCGGGCGGCGCCTGGTGGAGCGCTTCGGCACCGACCTGCGCGGGCACGCCTTTGCCGTGTGGGGCCTGGCCTTCAAGCCCGAGACCGACGACCTGCGCGAGGCGCCGAGCCTGGTGCTGATCGAGGAGTTGCTGGCGCGTGGGGCCTCGGTGCGCGCCTTCGACCCCGTGGCGATGCCGGCCATGCAGGCGCGGATGGGGGAACGCCCCGGCCTGACTCTGGTGGCCGACCCCATGGAGGCGGCACAGGGGGCGGACGCGCTGGTGGTGGTCACGGAGTGGCGGCAGTTCCGCAGCCCTGACTTCGCAGGGCTGCGCAAGGCCCTGCGCACGCCCGTGATCATGGATGGACGCAACCTCTATGACCCGGCGCTGGTGCGGCAGCTCGGCTTCGAGCATGTGGCGGTCGGGCGCGGTGCGCACCCTGCCGGGTTGCCTGCCCTGAACGGGGCACCACTGAGCGCCCTGGCTGCATGAGCACAGCGGCCGCTTCGCTGCAGGCAAACCTGGCCGGGCACTTCGCACCCGACCTCTTCCGCGACGACGGGCTGATCTGCGGCTATCGCTTCGCTCCGGGCCAGGGCGGCCAGGAGCTGCCTTCGGCCCGCCATGGGCTGGAGCTCCTGCCGGGCCTGGAAGGCAGCTTCGTATGGCTGCATTTCAACCTCAGCCACGCTGGCGCGCAGCGCTGGCTACGCGAGAACCTGCCGCCCGGCATGCGCTTCCTCGAAGAAATCGATGGCGGCTCCCGCTCAGCCCGCATTGACCGCGACGGCGAGGCGTTGCTCGCCGTCCTCAACGACGTGACCTACGACTTCCAATACGAGGCCCGGGAAGTGGAGACGCTGTGGATGAGCGTGGGTGCGCGGCTCGTCGTGAGCGCACGGCTGCGGCCGCTGCGCGCCGTCGACCAGTTGCGCGGCGATGTGCGGCGCGGGGCCGTGGTGGACAACAGCATCGACCTCCTCGACCGCCTGCTGCAGACGCAGGCCGACGAGCTGCAGGCGATCGTGCGCAAGGCTGGCGAGCGGCTTGACGACATCGAGGACGCCGTGCTCGCCGGCAGCCACCGCCCCCATGCACGCGAGCTGGCCCGGCTGCGCCGGCTCATGGTGCGGCTGCAGCGGCTGCTCACCCCCGAGCCTGCCGCGCTGGCCCGTGTGATCTCGCGCCCGCCTGCCTGGATGGGACCGGCCGATCTGCCGCACCTCGTGCAGGCCAACGAGGAGTTCACGCTCGTGCTGCGCGACATCGCCGCACTGCAGGAGCGCGTGCGTCTCGTGCAGGATGAATGCGCCACGCGGCTCAACGAGGAAAACGGCCGCAGTCTCTTCACCCTCACGATGGTGACGGTGCTCGCCCTGCCGATCAACCTCGTGTCGGGCCTGTTCGGCATGAACGTGGGCGGGATCCCGCTGGCCGAGCACCCGGCAGGCTTCTGGCTGATGGTGTCCTTCATCGCCACAGTGACGCTGCTGATCGCGAGGCAGGTGTGGCGGCGCATGCGCGCACAGGAGGGGTGATTCGGGCGGGTTGGGCGGGTGCACCCTCGCTTGCGCGTTCACGGCACTTGCGTCACACCCCGGTTCATGCAAGGGCCTGTCACAGTGCTGTAGCCGAAGGCCGCTGAGATCGGGGCCATGCTCCTTCGCACAGCCACCACCTGGGCAGCCGGCCTGCTGGCCGCCTGCGGCGCGCTGGCCCAGTCGCCCGACCGCGGCGCCCGCCTCTACCTTGGCCTGCCGGGCGGCGAGGCCAGCTGCGTCGAGTGCCACGGGCCCGATCCCAGCCTCAACCGCAACCGCCTGCTCAACGCCGCCCAGGGTCCCCACGCACTCACCCTGGCCATCGGCCGGGCCGCACCGATGGGCTTCCTCGGCGCGCTGCTGGACAGCACGGCCCGGGCAGACGTGTCAGCCTGGCTGGCCCAGGTGAACGCACAGCCGGACGGCAACGGCGTGCAGGTATGGCCCTGGGCGTTGGAGTTCGGGCGCGTGGACACGCAGGCCCCGCTGGCGCCACAGGCCGTGCGCCTCTTCAACGGCGGCCTTCTGCCCCTGCCCTTGCAGCCGCAGCTGCGAGGCACCGAGTCCGGCAGCCCGCTGCCCCGGTTGCAGCATGACTGCCCCGCCGCGCTGCCCAGCGGCGCAAGCTGTACCGCCTGGGTGGACTGGCCCGCTCCGCGCACCGCCGCACGCCTGTACGCGGCGCTGCGCTGGCAGGCGGCCGATGGCGGCCTGCTGCCCGTGGGGCTGGCCGCGCAGGCCCTGGACGGGCTGGCCGCTGGCGTGGCGCGCTGGGACGATGGCGACACGCCGTTGGTGCGCCAGGCTGCGCCCGGCGCGGCCACGAGCGTCGATGCTGTGATGCGCAACACCGGCGCGGCCCTCTTGACGCTGGGCACGCCGGCCCTGACCGGCCCAGGCCGCGATGCCTTCATGCTGAGTGGAGGCGACTGCGCGCCGGGCGTGGCGCTGCCGCCCGGCGCAGCCTGCACCGTGCGGGTGGTGGCCACGGCACGCAGCAGCGGCACGGCCGAGGCCCTGCTGCAGTGGCGCAACGACGGCCAGCACGCGCCGCCGCGCGTGCTGCGTGTGATGGCGGTGGGTGCGCCCGCGCCGGCACCGGCTCCGGCACCTGCACCCCCACCCGCCGCACCGCCGGCACCCAGCCCGACACCGGCGCCGACCCCCACTCCGGCCCCGGCACCCGCGCCGGGGGCTGATCCGGGGCCGGCCTCGGGTGGCGGCGGCTGCAGCGTGGCGCTGGCACCGCGTGCAGCCGACCTGCTGCTGCCGCTGTTGCTGCTGCTGTCCATCGCGGGGGTGCTGCGTCGTCGCCAGCCGGCCCGGCCCCGACCCGCTCCGCGGTGCGGCGGCTCAGGCCTGCGCAACAGAGGGTTCAGGCAAGTCGGTCGGGCAGTTGCAGCCTCGCTTGCGCCTTCACGGCACTGACGCACGAGGCAGCCACAGTAGGGGCAACACACGCCACCTCGAAGTCTCGACATGCATCAGTTGCTCAGGCAGGTCGGCTGCTTTCCTGTTCCGAATGACCCGTCTGGGCGCTGCCTGGCCTACTCGGCGAGCGGCTGTGTGCCGTGCGAACATCTGGTGGTCTGCCTGCCCGGTCTGCTGGAGACGCGCAAGGCTTTCGAGCCGCTGCTGAGAATGGCCGGGAGCTGGGGCAGGTGTCTGGTGGTCGCGCTCGACTACTGCGGACGCGGTGGCTCCGACGCGCTTCCCCTGGGGACGGACTATCGCGCTTCGGTCTACCTGGATGACGTCCGCGCTCTGCTGGCACACCTCCACGAACTGGGCCTCCAGCCCCGCAGGACCAGCCTCGTGGGATCGAGCATGGGAGGATTGATTGCCTTGCATGCGGCGCTGAAGTCTGACCGCCCGATTCACTGCATCGTGCTCAATGACGTGGGAGCGAGGATCGACTGGTCCAGCCTGCACGGGCTGTACACCGAACTCTCGGCAGGCGTGAACAAGCTGGGGCTCGAGGCCTTTGCGGAGACCCTGCAGGTCGACCCCCGTGCCGTCACTGCGGCCCAATCCACCGGGCACTGGGACCTGCCGACCGGGGTGGACCTCTGGGGCATGCGCTTCGACGAACTACTGGCTGGCGTCGAGTCGAGGCTGGCGCTCGTCTTCAGCCAGCATTCCCCGATGTGCCCTGCGGAGAGCGCCGAGCGTGTGCGCGCAGCCCGGCCCGACACGCGGCTGCGGCGCGTCCAGGGCGCTGCACATCCCGCTCCCTGGACACCCGAAACCTTGGACTGGCTGGCCGGATCGCTCGGCCTCACACAGATCGCGACCGAGGCGACAACACCCAGTGTCTCGACGTCAGGCAACGCACAGACAGGACTCACGCGCGCAGGGAACAATCCCGTGGCGCTGATCACCGGCGCCAGCAGCGGGATTGGGCGGGAAACAGCGCTCGAGTTGGCGCGCCGCGGGTGGGTCCTGGTGCTCGCCGGGCGTTCCCAGGCCCGCATCAGCCCGGTCCTGGACGCCATCGCCACACTCCCCCACGCCCCGCCGCCGCGATTCCTGCCCCTCGAACTCGACGACCTTCAGTCCGTGCGCGTCGCGGCGGCACACTTTCTCGAGCTGGGCTGGCCGCTGGACCTGCTCGTCAACAACGCAGGCGTGGCCGGCGAGCGCGGGCTGACCCGGTCAGGATTCGAGTACGCCTTCGGCGTGAACCACATCGGTCACTTCGCCCTCACGCTGCACCTTTGGCCAGCCTTGATCGCCGCCAGGCAGGCGCGCGTCGTGACGGTGGCAAGCCGTGCGCATCGCTGGGTGTGGCACTGGAACTGGGAGCGGCTTCGGCAGCCCACCCGCTCCTGGACGGGGGTGGAGGAGTACGCACGGTCCAAGCTGGCCAACGTACTCTTCAGTGTCGAACTCGCCCGGCGCGCAGGAGGCTTGGGTGTCAGCAGCTATTCGCTGCATCCTGGAGTCGTCGACACCGAGATCTGGCGCCGACTCCCGCGGCCGCTGCGCGCGTTCAACCGTCTGCGCCTGATTGATGCCCGCATGGGTGCTCGCACCACCCTTCACTGCGCGCTGCACGCCAGCGCCCGGGAATCGGGGCAGTACTTCGCAGACGGCCGCCCTGCAGAGGCGGACCCTCTGGCCACCGACCCGCAACTCGCGCGCGCACTGTGGGAGCGCAGCCTGGAGTGGACCGGGCTGGATGACGTGCTGCCAGGTTGAACGGCCCGCGGCTGGCCACTTCCCGCTTGCGCGGCGTGCGCTGTCACCAGGGCTTCACGCCCTGGTGACAGGATTTGTGCGACGACGCGCTCGAGACGGCGGGGCCTATGGCGACTCAGCAGGTGTGGCGGACCGAAGACGGCAATCGACTGAAGGCCCTGCGGGAGGCACGCGGCTGGGACGTCTGGGCCATGGCGCGCCGATGTTCGCTCTCTGCCGGCCAGGTGCGCCAGCTCGAGGAGGGCGGTGAGTCCCAGTTCTACAGCCCCGGCATCAAGGCGCTCGCCGGGCGCCGCGCCCTGGCCTGCGTGGAGGCCTATCCACCGGGTTCCAGCCCCGCCCCCGATTCGGGCCCCTGATCCATGTCCGGCCCTGTCCTGATTGCCTACGATGCCACGATCGGCGGCCACCTCGGGCTGCTCGACCGACTGGACCTCGAGCTCTGGCGCGGGCGCAGCCTGCACCTTCTTGCGGTCGTGACACTGCCGCCCGTGGCTCCGTTCGAGCATGACACGGCGGGACTCGAAGCGATGGCCCTGGCGGCCGAGACGGCCCATGCGCAGGTCATCCTCGACGCGCAGGTGGAGCGCTTACGGGCGTGCGGCTATGACGCCAGCGGTTCGCTCGTGCGCGGGCCAGCCGTGGATGGCATCGTCGAGGAGGTTCAGGCCACGGACGCAGCGCTCCTGGTGGTGGCGCACGCGCGCGGACGCACCTGGGCCCAGCGCTGGTGGCAGGGTTGCCTGCCCAAGGCGCTGCTCGACCGCTCGCCCTGCAACGTGCTGGTGGTCATGACGGGCTGAGCCGAGCTCAGCGGCAAGTCCCCTCTCCAACCGGCCAGTCCACCCACGCGCATGCCCATGGCAGCCACCAGCTGTCACGGAGGATTCAAGATTGCGCGCCACACTCTGCATCCCGTGCGAGTCCAATACTTTCGCTGGGCGGTCCTGTTGATTGCGACGGCCCTGTTGCTGCAGGGCTGCGCGTCACCACGGAAGGTGTTCCTGGAAGGCGTGGCCGATGCGCTCGCCGCCCAGGGTCAGGCCGGTGAGGACGATCTGCTGCTCGCGCGCGACGCCGCACCGTTCTACCTGAAGCTGTCGGAGTCCCTGCTGCAGCAGACCCCGGGCCACGTCGCTCTTGCCGAGTCGGTCGCAGGCGGCTTCACGCAGTACGCCTACGCATTCGTCGCCTTCGAGGCCGACCGCACCGAAAGCAGCGATGCGCGCGCGGCGCAGCGCATGCGCGAGCGCGCGGCTCGCCTGTACAAGCGCGCACACCGCCACGCCATGCTCGCGCTCGAACAGGCACAGCCGGGCTTGCGCGCAGCGCTCGCCAAGCAGCCCGGCAGCCTGCGCGTCACTGCGGCGCAGGCGGGCCTGGCCTACTGGGCTGCCGCGTCATGGGCGGCGGCGATCTCGCTGTCGAAGGACCGGCCCGACACCGTCGCTGACCTGCCGCTGGCCGTGGCGCTGGCGCAGGCCGCCTACGCGGTGGACCCCGGACATGGCCAGGGTGCGCTGGCCTCGCTGCTTGGCACGCTGGAGGCCTCGCGGCCAGGTGGCAGCCGCGCGCAGGCCTTGGCCTATTTCGACAAGGCCCTGGCAAGTGCAGGCCGCACCAGAACGGCGGTCTACGTCGCGATGGCCGAGGCGCTGGCCCTTCCATCTGGTGACCGCCCCGCCTTCGAGCGCTGGCTGCAACTGGCGCTTCAGTCCGCCCAGCCGGCCGCCGAGGGTCGCTCCGACCTCGGCACTCGGGTGATGACCGAGCGCGCTCAGTGGCTGCTGGCCTCGATCGACGACCTCTTCTGAACCACGAGCCAACTCGATGCAACGACGACTCCTTCTCGCCGCCGGCAGCGGGCTGATCCTTCCAGCCGGCGCGACCCTTGCGCAGGCTGCCGTGCAGCTGCGCATCGGCAGCGTGGTGCCAAAGAACTCGCTGTACCACCAGAAGCTGCTGGAGATCGGCGAGGCCTGGCGCGGCGCGCAGGGCACGGGCGCGCGCTTTGCCGTCTTCACCGACGGCAGCCAGGGAGGCGAGGCGGAGATCGTTCGGCGCATGCGCATCGGCCAGCTCCAGGGCGGCCTGATCTCGGTGGTGGGCCTGCGCGACATCGAGCCGACGATCGCCGCACTGCAGAACCTGCCGCTGCTCTTCCGCAACTGGGAGGAAGTCGACCACGTGCGCGAGAAGATGCGGCCATCGATCGAGAAGCGCGTGCTCGAGCGCGGCTTCGTCATCATCGGCTGGGGCGACGCCGGCTGGGTGCGGTTCTTCTCGAAAGAGCCTGCGCTGCGGCCCGACGACTACAAGGGCATGAAGTTCTTCGCCTGGGGCAGCGAGCCCGAACAGCAGGC
>CAILKA010000321.1 GCA_903834645.1 uncultured beta proteobacterium | reverse complement strand
CGTGCGCTGGGCCGACGTGCTGGTGGGCGATGTGCACCACCTGTTCGACGGCAACGGGCAGCTCTGGGGCCTCCTCCAGGCCCTGGACTGGAAGCTGGCGGCGCTGGTCGACGAGGCACACAACCTGGTGGAGCGCACGCGACAGATGTACAGCGCCGAGCTGGCCCTGGACGCGCTGCGGACAGCGATCTCCGCGGCCCCGGCGTCGGCTCGCTCGGCTCTGGAGCGCCTGCTCCAGGAGGCGCAGGCGCTGGCGGCGGACTCGCCCGCGCCACATGCGGTGGTAGACGAGGTGCCCGATGCCTTCATCCAGGCCCTCCAGGCGGCGGCTGGTGCGCTGTCGGAGCACTTCCAGCAGCAGCCGTTGGCCGTCGGATCGTTGCTGAGCTTTCACTTCGGGCTGCAGCGCTACGCGCGGCTGGTCGAAGCGCTCGGCGATCACTCGCTGTTCGACATCCGCAGGAACGAGCCCGGCCCCGGTGACCCTGCAGGTGGGGGTCAAGGAGAGGGGCGGGATGTCGTGCTGGGCGTGCGCAATGTGGCGCCGGCGGTGTTCCTGCGCCCGCGGTTCAAGGCGCTGCAGAGCATCACGTTGTTCTCTGCGACGCTGTCGCCGCCTGACTACTCGATCCAGTTGCTGGGTTTGCCAGAGGACACGGCCTGGATCGATGTGCCACCGGCATTTCCTGCGGAGCACCTCACCGTCCAGGTGGCCGGCGGGATCTCGACCCGATACACGGACCGGGACCGCTCGCTCGGGAGGCTGGTCGGCGTCATCGCGCGGCAGTACCAAGAGCACCCCGGCAACTATCTGGCGTTTTTCAGCAGCTTCGACTATCTGGACAAGGTGGCAGCTTGTCTCGCGCAACGCCACCCGAGCATCCCGCAGTGGCGCCAGGACCGGCGCATGGGCGCGCAGGCGCGCCAGGCGTTTCTCGGGGAGTTTCAACGCGATGGACGAGGCGTCGGTTTCGCCGTGCTGGGCGGTGTGTTCGCCGAGGGTGTCGATCTTCCGGGGTCCTTGCTCATCGGCGCGTTCATCGCCACGCTCGGTCTGCCGCCTGTCTCACTCATCCAGGAACAGTTCAAGGCGCGCCTCGAGAAGCTCTTCGGCGGCGATCACGGGTACGCCGATCTCGTCCCCGCCATGCAGAAGGTGGTGCAGGCGGCCGGGCGCGTGCTGCGCACCCCGGAGGATCGCGGCTGGCTCTGGCTGCTGGATGATCGGTACCTGCAGCGCGATGTCGCTGCGTTGCTGCCGACATCCTGGGGCCTGAATCGCCCCGGAGTCGGCGGAGCCTGAGGCCGGGCGGCTGCTGTCTCGCGCAGCACGGTGCCCAGGTCAAGCCGTCCGCCAGTCAAAACGCCCTCCCAGCCGTGAAGTACCAGCGCGTCTGCTGGGGCCCGTCGAGCGCGCGCGCCACGCCCAGGCGCAGCTTCCAATCCAGCGCGTACAGCAGCCGGGTGTCGGCCAGCAGCTCCACGCCCACGCTGCGCCGAAGCCGGTCGGGCCCGGAGCCGCTGTCCCAGGTGCCCCCCGCGTCGGCGAACAGCGCAGCAGACACGCGGCGCAGGCCCACGGCCGGCACCATGGTGTGGCGGTCGACGTCTGCCAGCGGCACGCGCCACTCGGCCGACACGACGCGCGCGTTGCGTCCCGTCAGGCCGGGGTCGCCGCTGGCGTAGCCGCGCAGCGACAGCGTGCGGTCGCCCAGCACGGGGCCGAACTGCAGCCACTCGTCCAGGGTGTCGCCGAGCACGAAGGGCTCGGTGCGGCCCTGCGCACGTGCCTCGGTGGCACGAAGCGCCAGCACGCTGCGCAGCGGCAGGGCCACGAAGCCGCGCAGGTCGGCGCGTGCCACCGTGCCGTCCAGGCGCAGGGGATCGTTGCCCGCCAGCGGCGCATGGCTTTCCACGAGCAGCGATCCGCGCAAGCCACGGTTGGGGCCCTCGCTGGCCCAGTCGCCGCCAGTGGTGTCGGCCTCCATGAAGGCGGCCAGCAGCCGGCTGTCGCGCCGCCGCACGGAGCTGGCATCGCGCAGGTCTACACGCTCGACGGCGTCGAGCGCCGCGCCCACGCCCAGCACGATGCGGCGCTGCTGGTGCTGGTACGGGAACACGCTGATCCACTGGCCCAGGAGGCGCCGGTCGTAGACCGCGACTTCTTCCTTGCCGCCCTGGGTCGTGGAAAGGCGGGGCGTGAGCTCGCGCTTGAGCGCAAAGGCGTGGCGCCCGGCGTAGAGGTACTCGATGGCGCCGGTGAGCTCGCTGCGCGTGAGCTCGGCCTCTGCCAGCACCGAGTAGCGGTGCCAGCCCAGCGCGTCGCCACCGTTGACCCAGGCGCCCAGCGAGGACAGCCCGCCACCGGACTGGGTGGTGGGTACCCAGCCACGCGGGAGCATCGCGCTCCAGGGCCGGTATGGCTGCTCGGGCGCCAGTGCCGTGGCCGGGGCGGCCTGCGCGCCCGGGGGGTTCCCCGGCGCGCCTGTCGCAGGATTCGTCGGCTCCTGGGCAGCCAGTGTCTGCAGCGGCGTGGCCGCCGCAAGCACATGCATGGCGATGCCACCCGGGGCCACCACGGCGGTGGCCAGGCTACCGTCGGCGGCCGTGCCTGAATGGGTGAGCACGCCAGTGTGGGCATGCGTGAGCCGCAGCAGCTCGCCGCCCTGGAGGCGCCAGACGTTGGGCACGCCACCGTCCAGGGCCACCATCTCCAGTCCGCGCGCACCCCAGCGCAACCCTTGCAGCGGCGCACCCCGGTGCACGAGCGTGCGGGGCTGGGCCTGCGGCTGCGCGGGATCCCACTCGACCACCCTCCAGTCGCCCTCGCGGCGCATCACGAGCGCCACGCGCGTGCCGTCGGGCGATGCGGCGATGTCCAGCAGTTCATGGCCCTCGGGCGGCTGCCACAGCAGGCGCGGCGCGGCACCGGCTGCGTCCAGCGCCACCAGCCGGGTGGCACCAGCGTCGAGCTGCAGCGCCAGCACGCGGCCTGCGGCGGGCACGGCGCGACGCAGGTGCGCGCAGCGGCTCCAGGGCTCCAGCCGGCTGCCCTCGAGCCGGTGCACGTCGTAGGTCTGGTACCGACTGTCGCAGACGTCGGGCTGCATCACCAGCACGGCGCCGCCCGCACCCGAGCCCAGCCGTGCCCCGCGGTTCACGCGCGTCAGGGCCGTGCGCCTGCCGTCGGTGCCGATGCGCAGGAGCTGCGGGCCGTTCAGGCCGTCGCTGGCAACGGCCAGCCAGCCGCCTTCGGGATGGGGAACGAGGCTGTCGATCGCGAAGGTCGGCGGCAGCACGGCTGGCCCCAGCACCTGCGCTCGTGCCTTGATTGGTGCCGCACGTTCATCGACCTCGCGTGCCAGTTCGGCCAGGAAGCGCTCCCACAGCACGTCCATGGTCAGGCCGGTGGCGCGGACCGGGGCGGTGTGCAGGCGGGGCACCAGGTTGCCGCTGTAGTCCTCCACGAGCGTGCCCACAGCCTGCGGGCCGTAGGTGCGGCGAAGGTAGTCCATGAAGTAGGCGCCGTACAGGTACTGCTTGCTCACCGGCAGGCGGCGGCCATCGGCGTTGAGCTCGCGCAGGCTGATGAAGCCGCGCTCGCGCTCGGCGCGCAGCCAGGCCTCGAACACCGGCCCGCGCAGCCGCCCGCGGCCTGCGGCGGGGTCGCTCTCGGCCAGCACCGCCAGGCCCTCGATCCCCCAGCTTGGCATGAAGAGGTTCGGGATGTAGGCGGGCTGATTGCCGAAGATGGACTGCAGCACGCGCGGCGCGCCCCTGACCTTGTCGAGGTGCACCGCATGCGTGAACTCGTGCACCAGCAACAGGTCGAGCCAGGCGCTGTTGTCCAGCAGCTCGCCCTCGTCGGGAGGGGCCAGGAAGACGCCGATGTAGCTGTAAGGCAGCGGCGTGGCAAAGCCATTGGCACCGTCGAATTCGCTGTAGACCACGATCTCGGTGCGCGTGCGCGGCTTCCAGTCCAGGGCCTGCGTCACCGCCGGGTAGGCCCGTTCGGCGGCCCGGGCCACGGTTTCGGCCTGCTTGCGGTGGCCCTCGCGGAAGTGCACGCGGAAGTTGGTGCTGTCGGCGCTGAACCACTTCGGCCGGGGATCGGCCACGGGTTGCGCATGCACGGTGGCAGCCGCACCCACAAGCAGGCCCAGCACCAGGCCCAGCACCGGGGGCTGCATCGGCATAGGCGGGAGCCAGCGTCGGCGGGCGGACGACAGATCGGTCAGGAGGAGGCGTAGGGCGTGCATGAAGCGGTCTCTGGCGGCAAAAAGTCTGTGGATAGGACAGGGGTGCAGGCTCGGGGCCTCGCCTGGTGCGAGCCCGGGCGGCAGCGCGACGGGTTCGGCGTCGAAGCCCGTAAGCGCCGGACGCTGGTCCCTTCGTCCCCTCGGGTGATGCGAAGCGGCGGCATGCTATCGGCGCGAACCGCGCCGCGGCGTCCGGCTTGCTGCAGTCGCGTCGCGCGCTACCGAGAGTCCTGCGGAGCGATACCGCCGGCGGGTAGCGGCGGGTCACGCCCTCCTGCCCGCCAGGCCCGGTGTGGAGCTTGTCTGCAGGCCGCCCTACTTCCTCGTGTACCGCACCGGACCCACCCTGGTCGTGATCGGTCGGGTGCTGCACCACGCAAGGTGTTGGCGCGGCATCTGGATCCCGAAACGTCCTGGGCGTAGTTGGACGGCCGTTCGCGCGCGTCGATGTTCAGCTCGGCGGTGGCGAACCGCTGGCATCGCGCAGCCTGGGCCAGCCGCCTGCACCCGGCAAGGCGGGTTCCTGCTACGCCCGCTGCGGGCGGCTCGCTGGGGACACCAGGCCGGGTGCCAGCAACGGCAACGGGCAGTGCAGCACCGAGCAGGCTGTGCGCAGCAGGTCGGTCTCGGGCTCCTCGACACGACCGTCGTGGCGGATCACCGCAGCCATCGCCTCGACCACTACCTTGCGATCGGCATGCGCGAGCCGGTCGAGCTGGTCGAATGCGTGCCACAGTGCGGGCGCCCAGTCAGGCAGCGGCTCGAAGTCCGGCCGAGCTGCGGGATCGAGGGTGCTGGCGCCTGCTGCGAACGCCTGCCGGGCCGCGGCAGCGTCGCCCGGGCGGCCGTGGATCGCCAGCGCGCAGAGCAAGGTGCCCGCCGGACCTCGCAGGTCAGCAAGCTGCTGCCGGGCCGCCGGCTGGCGGCTCGACAGGCCATCTTGCAGCCAGGTGCTGGCCAAGCGCGTGAGGCAGAACTCGAACAGGTCCAGCCGGCCATCGGCCAGCGCCATGCGCGAAAGCAGCTTCACCAGCGACGCGCGCCGGGAGGCTGGAAGCTCCCGCACACGCGGCAGCAGCTGCTGAACGGCGGTCAGGCGCAGCCGCGCCGGCATCTGCTGCAGGGCTTCACGGCAATCGCCCACCTGCGCCAGTGCCTGCGGCCCGAAGGCACCCTCGATCGACTGCCCCTGCAGGCGCTGCACCGCGCCATCCGACGACAGCGCCACGGCCAGCAGCACGGCTTCGGCCTCGGCGGGAAGCCTTGCCTGCCGAACGGCTGCAGGCATGGCCTCGAGCAGCGCCCGGGCGTCGTCGACTGGTGGCGTGCGGGCTGCCTCCGAAGGATCCTCACGGCGCATGGTACCTTGCGGGGGGTAAGGCCCCGCCCTGGTGGCCTTCTCGAGGGCCTGGATCCGACGCCGCAGGCTCGGGTGGGTCGAGATGCAGCGCCGCACGGCCGGAACGAAGAAGAGGTGCGCGGCCTCCTGTGCGGCTTGTGAGCGAATCAGGCTCGAGCCCGGCTGCCTGGCCGCCTTGATCAGCGCACGGCGCAGTCCGTCAGGGTTGCGGGTGAACTGGACGGACGACGCATCGGCCAGCCACTCGCGTTGCCGCGACACCGCGGCCTGCAGCAGCCGGCCCAGCACCCCGCCGAGCGCGCCGACGATCGTCAGGGGCAGCATGATCAGGTACAGGAACACGGCAACCTTGCCGTGCGGGACCGCGCGCACGATGCGCAGCGGCAGGTTGGCGATCGTGTACAGGCCTGCCACCCAGGCGATCAGGCGCACGTTCATGCGCATGTCGCCGTTGAGGATGTGGCTGAACTCGTGCGCGATCACCCCCTGGAGCTCGTCGCGGTCGAGCGCTTGCAGCGCGCCGCCGGTGACAGCCAAGGTGGCATCGGTCGCATGGAAGCCTGCGGCAAGAGCGTTGATCGAGGGCTCGTCCCGCAGGACGTAGATGCGTGGCACTGGCACCCCGGAGGCGATCGACATCTCCTCCACGACGTTGCGCAGCATGCGCCCCTGTGCATCCTCGGGCTCGGCGGGCAGCAGCGTGCCCCCCAGCCAGCGGGCCACCGAGCCGCTGCGCGCAAGCGTGATCGTCCTGTAGAGCACCGGCAGCAGCAGCACCAGCAGCCAGCTCAGCGCCACGCTGCGGGTGACGTCCGGTTCGTGCGTCACGAGCTCGCGCAAGGTGAACGGCTGCCGGCTCTCGCGGGGGGGCTGCGCATCAGGCAGCACGTCGGGCTGCATGTTGGGTCGCACATCGGGCAGCACGTCGGGCTGCACCACCGGCTGCGCCTCGGTCCGCACGGCTGCCACAGGCACGACGGAGGGGCCCTTCGGCGGGGGGTGGAACGGCGGCCACAGGAAGAGCGTGACCACCGTGAGCGCGGCCACCACGACGACGATGGCCAGCGCGAACGCAACCACCAGGCGCCGCGTGCGGCGTCGGGCCTGGGCCTGTGCCTCGTAGAAGTCCACCGGCTCGGTCGCGTGTGCCGCTACCGCCGCGTCCGGCTCAGTGGAAGCTGACCTTCACGGCCTCCCGGGCCGCGGCGGACGGCACCTGGAGCATCTGCGCCGACGCGAACCGAAACAGCGATGCGATCACGCTGCTTGGAAACATCTGGCACAGGTTGTTGTAGGTGAGCACGGCGTCGTTGTAGGCCTGGCGGGAGAAGGCCACCCGGTTCTCCGTCGAGGTGAGCTCCTCGGACAGCTGCATCATGGTCTGATTCGCTTTCAGGTCCGGGTAGGCCTCGGCCAGCGCGAAGAGCCGGCCCAGCGCACCGCTCAGGGCAGACTCCGCACCCTCCAGCGACGCCAGGGCGGCCGCCGATCCGCGGGAGGCAACAGCCTCCTGAAGCCCCGCCACTGCTGCGTTGCGCGCCTGGGTCACGGCCTCGAGCGTGTCTCGCTCATGGCGCAGGTACTCCCTGGCCACCGAGACCAGGTTCGGGATCAGCTCGTAGCGCCGGGTGAGCTGCACGTCGATCTGGGCGAAGGCGTTGCCGAAGGCATTGCGCGCCCCCACCAGCCGGTTGTAGGTGGCCACCACCCAGAAGAGCACGATGGCGCCCGCTGCGAGCACCCCGACCAGACCCGTGTCCATGCAATCTCCTCCTGCCGGCTGACCCCGCCGCCTTCCGTCTCACACAGCGGCACACCAGGCCGCCTGTGCAGGCGCAGCCCGCCGCGGGGCGATCAACGTGCCTGCTGCCAAACACATCATAGGCGGCTCCAGGTTCCGGGCTGGCCAAGCCTTGCAGGCACGTGGCCGGGCCTGCGGCGCGAGCCGGCGGCGGGTTTCATCTCGAAGCCCTCGAAGCCTGCGAAGCGGCCCGATGCGCCGCCGTTGGACGAGGCATACAAACCGATGAAGACCCCGGTGCAGTTGACGCCCTTGAGCACCGAAGGCGACAGGCGCTCGGCATCGGCGGCCAGACCCACGCGGCGCCAGGTTCTGCCGTCGAGCGAGTACTCGAATGCGTAGCAGAGCTCTTGCGCCACCACGCGCAGTTCCAGTGCGCGGCCACTGGCCCGGGCTGGCGGGGGGGTCGAAGCGATCTCCTGCTGGCCAGCGTCACCGAAAGTCACGCTGGCGCATGCCGGCGAAGCTGGAGCGCACCCCTTCGGCTATCGCGGTCGGCTGCAGCAGCAGCCGCAGGCTGCCCGCTCTGGCGCCCAGGCGATGCAGGGGCTGCGGGTAGTGCCGGTCCACCTTCCTGAGCCGACATCGGCTGTTGGAGGGCCCAGCATTTCTTGCCGATCGACGGTCGATCGACCTTCCGACCCCTTGCGTTCAAGCCGACCGCCAGGAAGTTTGCGCCCTTGAAGTTCGGTGAGCGCTCCCTCTCCTTGATCGCGTTATCGATCACGCGCCGCACCGTGTGCCTCTCCGCAACGGTCGTAGGCCGAAACACCGATCGTGGCAGGGCCTCGCGCGAGAATGGCGACAGATGTCGACCCCCCCGCCACCGCCGGCCCAACCGGGCAACCCGCTGCACGGCAAGACGCTCGAGGTCATCCTCACCGCGCTGGTGGCGCACTACGGCTGGGACGGCCTCGCGCAACGCATTGCCCTGCGTTGCTTCAGCAGCGAGCCGAGTATCGGATCGAGCCTGAAGGTTCTGCGCAAGACGCCGTGGGCCCGCGAGAAGGTGGAGAGCCTCTACCTGTTCATGCTCCGCGACCTGCGGCGCGCCGGCCCGCCCCGCGAGGCGCGATGAGCGACGACCCCACCGAGCAGTACCTGGCGGCCTACCCGCCCGATCTGCGCGCGCAGGTGCGGGTGCTGATCGCCCAGGGGCGGCTGGCCGACAGCCTGGAGCGGCGCTACCCCGAGCGTCACGATGTCGTCAGCGATGGCGCGCTGTACGACTACGTGAGCGCGCTCAAGAGCCGCCACATGCGCAACGCCGGCCCGCTGGCCAAGGTGGTCTACGACAGCCGGCTGCACTTGACACACCAGGCACTGGGCACGCACACGACGGTGTCGCGCCAGCAGGGCGGCAATCTCAAGACCAAGCGCGAGATCCGTATCGCCAGCCTCTTTCGCGAGGCGCCCGCCGCCTTCCTGAGGATGATCGCCGTTCACGAACTGGCGCACCTGAAGGAGCGCGGGCACGACAAGGCGTTCTACGCCCTGTGCATGCACATGGAGCCGGACTACCACCAGCTCGAATTCGATGTTCGGCTGTGGCTCACGGGGTTGGAGACGGGGGTGCGGCGCGCAGGCACGACCGCTCGCGTCACTTGATCAATCCGGCGTCGCGGTCGGGGCTGGCCTGCGTTCGTGCCGGCCCGTCAGCCGAGTCGCCGGGCTCATGCGGCCTGCAAGGCCCGGGCAACCCGCGCCACGAAGCCCGGGGTGTGCGCCGGATCGAGCCAGCGGGTGACGACCACGGCTTGCAGCTCCGGGTCCACCCACACGAGATGGCCGCCCGCGCCCTGCATGAACAGCGCCTGCGCGGAAGCACCGGGAAAGGCCCGGCCGTCCCGGTTCAGCCAGACGAGCCAGCCGTAGAAGGGCGCCTGCACGCACGGGGTGGCCATGCGCGTGACCCAGCCGGGGGGCAGCAGGTCGCGCCCGGCGTGGCGGCCGCCTTCCAGCAGCAGCTGGCCCACGCGCGCCTGGTCGCGCGCGCTGATGGATACGCCCCCGCCCCAGTGCGTGCCGCCGGGCACGCTGGGCAGGCGCTGGCCGTCCAGCGTCACGCATGCGCCGTCGTAGGCCTCCCAGCGGAAGGGGTCCTGCGCGCCCAGGGGCTGCAGGATCGAGGCGCGGAACACCGCCTCCAGCGGCCGGCGGAACAGGTGCAGCAGCGCCAGCGACAGCTGGTTGATGCGCACGTCGTTGTACTCCCAGTGGCTGCCCGGCGCCTGCAGCGGCCGGGCCCCGCCCTTCGGGCCGGCGGCCGGGCGCGGGTCCTGCCCCACCTTGCGCCAGCGGTCCACCTGATCGGGCAGGCCCAAGCAGCTGCCCTCCCACTCGCTCGTCTGCTCCAGCAGGTGGCGCCAGGTGATGGCGGCGTTGTGCGGGCTGTCGAAGCCGATGCCCGGCAGCTGCGTGGCCACCGGTGCGTCCACGTCTGGCAGCAGACCCTGCCCGTGGGCCACGCCGGCCAGCAGCGCCAGATAGGTCTTGGCCACGCTGAAGGTCTGGTCGGCACGGGCGGGCTCGCCCCAGGCGGCGAGCTCACGCCCGCGCTGCCACACCACGCCCCCGACCGGCCCGCGCGGATGCACCGGGCCCAGCAGCCGGTTCCAAGGTGGGGGGTCGTCGTGGTGGATGCCGAAGCGCTGCGGCTCGGCCTGCGGGTCGCGCGTCCAGGGTGTCTCGTGGGCGCAGGCGAAGTCGATCGCGTCAAGCAGGGCGGCACAGGCGGGTGCAGGCATGGAGAGTTCCTGGGGTGTGGATCGGGATGCCATGGCGGGGCCGGAGCCGGCCTCGCAGGGCCCTAACGGGCTGGCGTCTCCAGCGCCCTGGCGATGCGGTGCCGGTGCACCGTGGTGCGGGGCACCCGGGTGTCGAACCAACTGCGTACGTCTTCTTCCAGCCCGATGCCGTGCATGTAGTTGTAAAGGGCCTTCTTCAGGGCCACGCCCAGGGTGTCGTGGTCGGTGCCGGTGGGGTCGATGAAGCCGATGTCGTTCCTGGCAAAGGCGCCCGGCGGCAGGGGCTGCAGCGTCACGCCGTAGTCCTGCGGACGCTGGCCCACGGGGGAGTGCACGGTGCAGGCGAATCGGTGGAAGAAGCCCGACTGGATGCAGCCGTTGTCGAACATCTGGCGCACGTACTCCAGGGCGTCCACGGTGTCCTGCACGGTCTGCGTGGGAAAGCCGTACATCAGGTACGCATGCACGAGGATGCCGGCATCCGAGAAGGCCTTGGTCACACGCGCCACCTGTTCGACGGATACGCCCTTCTGCATCAGCCGCAGCAGCCGGTCGGAGGCCACCTCCAGCCCGCCCGAGATGGCGATGCAGCCGCTGTCGGCCAGCTCCTGGCACAGCTCGGGGGTGAAGGTCTTCTCGAAGCGCACGTTGCCCCACCAGCTGATGGCAAGCTGGCGGCGTTGCAGCTCACGGGCCAGGGCCTTGAGCGACTTCGGCGGCGCGGCTTCATCGACGAAGTGAAAGCCGGTCTGCCCGGTCTCGGCCACGATGGTCTCGATGCGGTCGGCCAGGGTCTGTGCGGAGGCGGCGTCGAAGCGCGAGATGTAGTCCAGGCTCACGTCGCAGAAGCTGCACTTCTTCCAGTAGCAGCCGTGGGCCACGGTCAGCTTGTTCCAGCGCCCGTCGGACCACAGCCGGTGCATGGGGTTGAGCATGTCCAGCAGCGACAGGTAGCGCTCCAGCGGCAGACCGTCCCAGGTGGGCGTGCCCACTTCCTCGAAGGGGATGTCGGCCTCGCCGAAGTTGAGGTGGCGCACCACGCCGTCCTCGTCACGCAAGAACGTGCGCACGAGGCGGCTGCGCGAGCGCGTGCCATGCCAGTGCTCCAGCAACGCCAGCAGCGGGCGCTCGCCCGCATCCAGCGTAACCGCGTCGACGAAGTCGAACAGCCGCGGCTCCGCCAGCTCGCGCAACTCGGTGTTGACATAGCCGCCGCCCAGGCCGATGCGGATGTCGGGACGTTCGGCCTTGATGGTCTGCGCGATGCGCAGCGCACCGTACACCGCACCGGGAAACGGCACCGACAGCAGCACCACCGTGGGCTCGTGCTGCACCAGCGCCTGGCGGGTCAGCCGCGCCAGCGTGCGGTCCACCAGGTTCAGGGGCGAGGCCAGCGCCTGCGCCAGCGGGTCGAAGCTGGGCTGGCTCATGGCCAGGGCCTCGGCATAGCGCACGAACTCGAAGCGCTCGTCCACGGCGTCGCGCACCACGTCGGCCAGGTCGTTCAGGTAGAGCGTGGCCAGGTGGCGCGCACGGTCTTGCTGGCCCAGCGCGCCGAAGGCCCAGGCCAGCGGGTCGCCCCCTTCGGGGTCGTCCGGGTCGACGTAGGCCTCGAGCGCGGCAAAGCGCGGGCCCTCGGGCAGGAACTGGCGGCTGGCGATGCGGTGCGCCAGCGTGGCGTCGCGCCCCTGCAGGAAGGCCAGGGTGGGCGTGAGGGTGGCCGCGTAGCGCTCGAACTGCGCGTCGAAGGCCTGCACACGGGCCGAGCGCGCATCCGGCGGCAACGCCTGAACCTCGGCGTGGATCTGCCGCAGGCCCGTCGGGCTCAGCAACTCCAGCACCAGGCCCAGTGCCAGGTCCACCTGCTGCGCCTGCACCCCGCGCGAGCGCAGAAAGCCGGTGAGGTAGGCCGTGGAGGGGTAGGGCGTGTTCAGCTGCGTCATCGGCGGGATGACGGACAGCACGCGGGGCGGAGTGACCGTGTTCATGGAGGGCGCAGGCCGGGATTCTGGCAGGGGACGCCGCGCGCACGGGCGTGCAGGCTCGGCACGCGCACACTGGGCTTTTCGGGGGAGAGGTCGGCCTATCGCTCCCTAGGCCGACGGCCTATCTCTCCCTAGGCCGAGACCGGGGCATCTCGCCCCGCTCAGCCCGGCGTTCGAGCGCCATGGCCTGGTCGCGGCGAGCCTCGCGCTGCAGCTTGTGAAAGTTCTTCAGCCGGGCCGGCGATACGGCTCCGAGCACGGCGCAACCCGGCTCGCCTGCGTGGCGGCAGTCGCGGAAGTGACAACCGGCCGCCAGCGTGGCGATGTCGTCGAAGGCCGCCTCCAGCGCCGGCGCATCGCCGTCGAGCCGCAGCGTTCGCAGGCCCGGAGTGTCGATCAGGCAGGCGCCCTCGGGCGTGCCATGCAGGGTGCGTGCGGTCGTGGTGTGGCGGCCTCGGCCGTCGCCCTTGCGCTGGTCACCGGTGTCGGCCACGTCGTGGCCCGCAAGCGTGTTGGTGAGCGTGCTCTTGCCCGCACCGCTGCTGCCCACCAGTGCCAGCGTCCGGCCGGCCTGCAGCCAGGGCGCCAGCACCTCGGCGGCCGCCGGTGACCGGGCGTCCAGAGCCTTCACGGCGACCACCGGGCCCACGAGCTCGGCCACCTCGCCCAGCCGCTCGGCAGCCTGGGTGCACAGGTCCGCCTTGGTCAAGACGAGCACCGGCTCCACGCCTGCCAGCCGGGCCAGCGCAACGAAACGCTCGAGCCGGCGCGGGTTGAAGTCGCCGTCCAGGCCCATCACCAGAAACGCGGTGTCGACGTTGCTGACGATGACCACGCGGGTGACCTTGTCGCGGCCGTCGTGCAGGCGGCGTGCCAGCTGCGACAGGGGTGGCAGACGCTCGAAGGCCCACAAGGTGCCGCGGCCGTCATCGCGCGTCAGTACCCAGTCGCCGCAGGCGATGGCGTCGCCCGCGGCTTCGAGTGCCTGGCGCAGCGTCGGGTGCAGCCGGCCAGGGCGCTCGTGCCAGCCGTCGTGCGCGAGCAGGCTCGCACGCTGTACCTGCGTCACGCGCATCAGCCGGCCGCCGGGTTCGGTGGTCAACGCGGCCGCAGCAGCCTGCATCTGTGAGGGCTTCAGCCCCCAGCGATGCAGGCGGTCGAAAGTCTCGGAAAGGTCGGTGTCGATCATGTCGGGAGGCAGATCCAGATTCCGGGCCGGCCGAGCCTTGCAGGCACGCAGCCGGGCCCGCGGCGCATGCGCAGCAGCGCGGGCCGCAAGGGGCCGGATGACGGCCACGCCAGGCGGCGGGCAAGGCCCGGCGCGCGGCGCGAGCCGGCGGCGTAGGGATAAGTCGGGCGCTGTCGGTCGTGACCCGGGCGGGTCACGCCAGGCGGGCGATCAGCGGCGCAAGGGCGACCCGGCAGTCGCGACCAACAGGCGGCGGGCATGCGGCGTGGCGAACGTGTTCATGCGGGCCTCCTGTGGATGGATGCGCGGGTGCACGGGGCGTGCGATCGCGCAAGGTTCGGTCACTGTGCGCGTGCGGCGCCAGCCCTGTCAATGCCCGCGTGGCGGACTTGCCACGCATGGCTTTCCGAAGGCGGCACACCAGCATGGGTGGAGGGCGTTGGTCTGACCGGGGCCGACAACCGTGCCAGGGCGGGTGCAACTTCAACAAACCAGCACCCTCGGGCTCCTGTGAAGCCATCCTGGCCTGAAGCGGCTGCGCAGTCCTGCCCATCGACGACGCTCCTGTTCGACGACGACCAACGATTTTGGATTGTTGGCTTCCACACGAAACGACGAGGGGCCATGTTCGCGGGCGGGGGCGTCGATTGGTATTTCAACGGCCTGCTAGGCCTTCGCCAGTTTGCCCCCACCATTAACGCGTAAAAATAGTTACTAGGTGTGCGATCATGTCAGCCTGCGCCTGTGGCACGGTAAACACCGTTGTGTGGCCAGCCCCGACGTAGGTTTTGAGCGTCACTTCACTATTATTGGTTTTCATTAACTGCGTTAATTTTGCCGTCGTCGCGGGCAAGACGATTGTGTCTGCTTCGCCTTGAACAATAAGCGTGTTTCCAGGCAAATATACGGTCCCAGGCTCAAGTGCGCCAAGCATCCGTTGCACGTAGGGCTTATTAAATTCATCGGCAATTACACCGGGATATTTCGCCGGCGTGGCTTGCGGGGTAAGGGAATACGCAGCGACATCCTTTCTGATGGCTGTTTGGTATGTGGCTCCGCACTCGCCAGCGGATGCTTTGTGTAAATCCTTGAGGCGCTGGCCAAACACGGTGTCCACCGGCAAGGGTTCGATGGTGGCGTCCGACCCCTTGGTAATATAGGAAGAATAGAGATTCAGGGTCTCTAGCGCCGCATAGGCCATTGAAAACTGACTCGGATCAGTCGTCTTCGAAATCACGTCCAGCATAGAACTCAATGCCAACGACAGATTGGATGCAGGCGCGATGGCGACAGCACCTTTGTAGCGCAAAGCACTGTCGATTTGGGAAGCTAAACCGGAATATTGGGCGCCCGCCAAAGCAGCGTGTCCGCCTTGGGAGTGTCCCATCATCGCCCAGGTCCCCGCGAGCTTGGTTCCCAACGCGGTTTTCGCGGCAACGGCGGCCAAGGCCATGGAATATCCCGCACTGGACAAATGCAAATAGGGGTGACTGTCCGCGATATCAGGGCCACGCCCTTCGTAATCCGGTGCAACGACCACAAATCCAATTTTGATGAGAACCTCTACCAGAGCTTCATAGACATAGCCACCACCCGCTTGCATAATGGTGCTCGGCGCGCATTTGCTGCTTACACCGCTGGTGCCGTGGGCAAAGACCACCATGGGCCAGCCTCTCGCTGGCGGCGAGACACCCTTTGGTGTGAATACCATTGCCGACGCGGTAATCAAGTCGCCGGATTTGGCGCTCGGTATTTTGTAAAACAAAAGGCTGCTGTCGGCCACAGAGCTGATAGTTGCGGCGACTTTACTAAGCGCAGTACCGCTGCTCACGACCGTTCCAAAACCATTGCGCTTGGTATTGAAAAAGTCATTAATGGCCTTGAGCCGGTCGTCGGAATTGCTTGCCTGTGCGGATTGCGCAATTTGAAGCTGGCGGGCAATTTGCCGGGCAATCGAAGATACGACACCATTGCCCGCCTTGAGATAGTCCTCTTGAATATTGGTTTCAACGGGCAATCCCAGCGAAACCATGACTTGGCGCTTGGCCTCGGTGAAGCTCAGTTTTTCGCTTTGGACTTTACTTGTCACCAAGGTCGTAAATGGCGTAATGAACGCTGCCTGGTCAACAGAGCTCACCATGGTGTAAGCCGATTTGCCTGCCTGCGCTAGCGTTTTGCCGTCGTCATCCGAATCTTTCGCCGTATCTGGAATGTCAGCAACAATATTGAGGCCTGCGGTGCTCAGCCCCTTGGTGTTGAGTTTGTAGGCGCCCGATGCGTCTGTCACAGTCTGCGGCTCATTGCCATCACACTTACCGTTGGCGTTGCTGTCAATGCAGATAATTGCTCCGCCGACGTAGCCGTCAATGACGTTGCCAGAAAGATCGCCATCCGCACTCCCGTTTTCACCCCCGCCACAGGCAGAAAGCAGAACAAAACCTGCGGTCACCAATAGTAATTTTGCTTGTCGAGAGCGCATGGAAATCTCCATAAAGAATCGCTGATCAATGCGCTTGGCGCTCGCCACTGAGCATCTGAACACGGCCTAAAGCCGCCGTGGCGAGGGTCACGGGTAGCTCGGCCCTGCGTAGCGGATCTGATGGAAAGACTGCGCCTTCGCATCGCGCAGGATGTTGTAGTAGCAAGCGCCTGCGCCGCCGAAGGGATGAATCACCAGCGGTTTGGCGAGTACCGTTTCGCGCAGTGACCAGCCGGGGGGAAGTGCCACGTCGGTCGTGGGCTGGCCGTCGGCCGTTGCATGCATGACGGCCTCTTCCCCACGGGGGCCCTGAAGCAGGAAGGCACGCCCCTCGAAGACCATCTCGTGGCACTTGTAGGTGACGATGATCGCCAGTTGGCCCGGGCGGATACTGGCCGGATCGCACCTGCCTTCGGCCGGCAAGCAGTCGACGGCTTCGATCCTGGACAGCTCGACCCAGGTGTGGCCATCGCTCTCGACGGTACGCCGGCAGCTTTCGCCCACGCAGTCCGGCGGCGCTACGGGCGAGCGAGCAAAGCACGATCGCGTGAACAACGTGTGCCGGTCGCTGTTCTTCTGGTTGGCGCCGCCTGGCCGGTACGTGGCCCAGGCTTGGTCGGAAATCGGGTTGGGGCCGCCGGCGATCACCACCGTCCGCGTCCGGCCCATCAGCACCTCCTTGGCAACGATGGCCCCGCGCTGCGGGTTGATGCAGGCCCGGTCCGCGGGCCACGGCGATGGCGTCGTGTCGTAGCGGATGCCGGCATGCTTGGAGTCAGGCAGGCTGCTGCAGCCCGCGGTCACGCCAAGCAGGGCCGCGAGCAGCCAGACGGCCCTGCGTTCGGATGGGACGCGAGGCTGGCGCCACAGCGCCTGGAAGGAGGCGGCCACGTCCCTTGCTCAGCGCGTCGCCATCATGGCCTTGATCTGGTCGAGCGTCACGTAGCCCTTCTTGTCCTTGTCGATCCTGTCGAAGTTCTTGGCCACGCGAGGCATGCCGGCCTTGGCTTCTTCCAGCGTCAAGCGCCCGTTGCCGTCCTTGTCGGCCGCCGAGAAGGCCTTCGCCACGTCGTCGGCATCGGGCTTCTGCGCCTGCGCATGGGCGGGGCCTGTCGCGACGAGCGCAGCCATCAGTGTGGCAATGGCCAAGGGAATCGTGGTGGACTTCATCAGTAGCTCCGGTGGGGCTGGGTGGGGAATTGGGAGTGCGTTGGCGCTGATGCGCGTCTTGGCGTCGTCCGAGCCGGCGATCAGCGGGCCTGCAGCCAGGTCAAGTCATGCTACGAGAGCACCTCTGGCGTGTGGGTGCAGCGACATGACGTTTTGTGACGAGACTGTCATCTGCCTGCCACCTGGGCAGCCTTCAGGGCTTCGGTGGCAGCCTCATGCTGACGCGCTGGCCGCCTTCTTCCAGGCGCTCGAAGATCAACTGGCCGCCCAGCCTCTGGGTCACTTGGCGGACGATGGCCAGCCCCAGCCCGGTGCCGGGCACGCCGCGGCTGCCCTCGCCGCGCGCAAAGGCTTCCTGCATGCGCAGGGCCTTGTCCGGTGCCATGCCCTCGCCTTGGTCTTCGACCTTGATGCATGCGCCGTCATCGGTGCTGGCCACCGTGACGCGCACGGGCGGGCGACCGTGCTTGAAGGCGTTGTCGATCAGGTTGGTGATGGCTCGCTCGACCAAGAGCGCATGGGCCGGCGCATGGTCGAGCCGGGCTGGGGCCAGGACCACGGGCGGCTGCTCGACGTGGTCGAATGCGGCGGCGGCGGTGCGCGCCAAGGCGGCCAGATCGACGGTCTCGTCCAAGGCCAGTTCCTCGGCGAGCACGAAGTCCAGAAAGCTGCCCACCAGCCGGTCGGCCTGCTCGACTTCGCTCACGATGGTCTGCACGCGTGGGCGGTTCTCTTCGGATTCGGGCAGCAATTCGGCAGCAAGCCGGATCCGCGCCAAGGGGCCGCGAAGGTCATGGGAGACCCCGCCCAGCAACACACGCCGCTCCCGTTCGTAGCGCTGGATCCTCAGCTGCAATTCCTCGTACGCGGCAGCAATCGCCACCACCTCCGTCACACCTTCGGCGGGTCCAATCGAGCGCTTTGCGGCACGGGCGTCTTGGCCCGGCTCCTGCGACTCGATCGCCGCGCGCAACCGCTCCAGCGGCCGTGAAACGCGGCGCGCAAAGAACCAGCTGGCCGCGCCCACCAGCAGCAGCACGGCCGAAGCGCCGAAGGTCAGCCGGTTCGACCAGGTGGGCAGGACGGGCTGGCCCGTCACCCCCACCCACACGGCGGACGATGGGGCGGTTTCCGGGTGCACACGCAGCCAGAACGTGGGCGCACCGTCCTTCGTCTCCAAGGCCACGTCGTCGACGTTCACCCCCCTTCGGCCCAACTCGAGCATCACGGCCTGCACGCCGGGCAGCCCCGTGACGCGCACCGCGGAGGGCGTGTCGGGCTCGGTGCGGAGTTCGATGGTCCTGGGCGGACCAGGCAGGGCCGTGCCGCCCGTGGCGCGGGCCAGCTCGGGTGCCAGGATCTCGGCATAGGGCTTGGCCAGAACGACTGCACGATCGAGAAAGACCAGCAAGCCGAACAGCGTCGCCGCACAGGTGACGACGACGGCCTGAGCGAGCAAGAGCCGGGCGAACAGGCTGTTCAGGCGGCGCCTGGATGCCTTGGGCATGCCGCCCTTTGCGGTCATGTCGTCGTCAGCTCGAGCGCGGGACAAAGACGTAGCCCTCACCCCGGACGGTGTCGATCCAGCCGCGGCCAGGCCCATGCTTCATGAGCTTGCGCCGCAACCTGTAGACCTGTACATCCACGGTCCGGTCGAGCGGCCGGTATGCGCCCTCTTGCACGTGGGCGCTGAGCTGCTCGCGGGTTCGTGGCTTTCCGGGTGTGCGCGCCAGTTCGAGCAGCAGCTTGAATTCGATGCCCGTCAGCGCCACGCACTCGTTGCCGACGCGCACTTCGCGCTGCAGCAGGTCGATCGTCAGGCCGTCAAACCGCATCAGCGCGGGTGCCGTGCGTTCGGGTGCCTGCCTTCGAATCAAGGCCCGGATGCGTGCGACCAGCTCACGTTTGTCAAAGGGCTTCGTGAGGTAATCGTCGGCGCCGATCTCCAGACCGAGCACCTTGTCCAGTGGCTTGCCGCGGGCGGTGAGCATCAGGATACCCAGGTGAGGGTGGGCCGCTCGCCACAGGCGGCACAGGTCGAGGCCGTTCGCGTCGGGCAGCATCAGGTCCAGCACCACCACGTCGGGCCGCAGCTGCGACAAGGCCTTGTCTCCATCTCTGCCAGCCAGTACCGCATGCACCGCCCAACCCTCACGGGCCAGCAGTTGACACAGCATCTCCGATAGCGTGGCGTCGTCATCGACGACCAGAATCAAGGGCTGGCTCATGCAGCAGCAGTGTAGGAGCCTTGCCACGCACAAAGGGGCAACCTCGTGCGGGATGCATGCCACCACAACCCGTAGACACGGGGTTGCACACGCGCGGCGCGAGGGCTCGGGCCAGGGCGGCAGCGGATGGGGCGGATGGAGCGGTTGGTTCGATCGGCGACGAGGCTGGCCTGACGGATTCGGATCAGCGTCGGAAAAGCGGCTCGAACACCTCGGGCCGAAAACCACGCGAGGCCGGATCGTAGACGCCGAATCCGGCAGCCAGCTCCCAGTACATCCACGGCAGCTGACGTTGCTCCATCTCGCGGCGCAGGGCCGTGAGGTAGCGCCTTCGCGCCGCGGCTGGCGCCTTGCCGTAGGCACCGAACTCGCCCACCACCACCGGGTAGCCATGCTGCTCGCGCCACTGGCGCGCCAACTCAAGCGGCGCTGCGATGCGGCTCAACTGCTGGGCATCGCAGCAGTCCAGCCCCAGGGGCAGTCGAGGCTCATGCCACTCGGCGCCCTGGTGGGTGAAGTCGAACGGCTCGTAGTGGTGCACGGTGGCGATCAGGTTCTCATCGTCGGGCAGCCGCAACTCGCTCAGTCGCAGCGCGTTGTTCCACATCGTCGGGCCGACCATGAGCACGCGCCCGGGGTTGCTCACACGGATGCGGGCCACGACTTCGGACAGCAGGCGGTTCCAGTGCGGCTCGAGCTGGCCGTGGGGTTCGTTGTAGGGCTCGAAGATCAGCCGCTCGCCACGGTCGGCATAACGCTGGGCGATCTGATCCCACATCGCGAGGAAGCGCGTCTGGACCACGGCGGGGTCGACCGTCGTGTCGCCAGTGTCCAGCTTGTCGCCGTCAAGTTGGCGGTAGTGGTGCATGTTCATGAGCACCGTGCAACCGCGCGCCAGCAGCGTGTCGACCACGTGATCGACACGGCGAAAGAAGGTCGGGTCGATGCGCGCTGCCGCATCGGCGCTGGCGCGATTGCTCCAGCGCACCGGCAGGCGAACTGCCGAGGTGAAGCCGCGCTCGCCCACCAGGTTGAGGAAGGACTCTTCCACACGGACGCCCCACGCACCCTCGGTCGGCGCATCCAGCATGTTGCCGAAGTTGATGCCGCGGTCGAGCTGGCGCGCCAGGCGTTGCGCCAGTGCAGACGCTCGCCGTGGCGAGGAGGCCGCTGCCGGCGGTTGGGTTGCCGTCGGCGGCACGTGGGTGCAGGCGGCCAGGGACAGGGCGGACATGCCGCCCAGCAAGGTTCGTCGCTTCATGGTGTGGCGGGCAGGATGTTTCCATCGGACCCGAAGAGGTGGAGATGTCTGGCTTCGGCCTGCAGCCACAGGCGCTGACCCGTCTGAGGCAGCGACGCGGACGGCGCGCGCTTGATCGACAGCGACTCACCGCTGCCGACCAGGCGGCCATGGATGATGACGACATCGCCCAGGTGCTCGACCGCGTGGACATCGACACCCAGGCCGCAGCCCGATTCGGCGTCCAGCCAATGCTCAGGCCGCACGCCACAGAGCGTGGGCGCACCGGCGGCGTGCGTGCAGGGCAGTTGCCCGCCAGCCGTGTGCAGTGCGCCGCCGTGCAGATCGGCCTTGAAGAAGTTCATGCGTGGTGAGCCGAGGAAGCCGGCGACGAAGACATTGGCCGGCGCCTGGAAGAGCTCCAGAGGGCGACCCACCTGCTCGAGGCGGCCGCCGTTGAAGACGGCGATGCGCTGGCCCAGCGTCATCGCCTCGACCTGGTCATGCGTGACGTAGACCATCGTCGTGCCCAGCTCGCGGTGCAGGCGTGCCAGCTCCAGCCGCATCTGCACGCGCAGTGCCGCGTCGAGGTTCGACAACGGCTCGTCGAACAGGAAAACCTTGGGCCGCCGCACGATCGCGCGGCCGATGGCCACGCGCTGGCGCTGCCCGCCGCTCAGCGCCTTGGGCAGGCGTTCGAGCAGCGGCTCGATCTGCAGGGATCGTGCGACCTCGTTCACCTGGCGCCGGATCTCGTCCTTGCCCAGCCCTTGCATCTTGAGCGGGAAGCCCAGGTTGGCCGCCACCGTGAGGTGGGGGTACAGCGCATAGCTCTGGAACACCATGGCCACGCCACGCTCGCCCGGTGGCTGCGCGACGATCGACGCGCCGTCGAGCAGGATGTCGCCGCCCTCGACCGGCTCCAGACCGGCGATGGCGCGCAGCAGCGTCGACTTCCCGCAGCCCGAAGGGCCGACGAACACCATGAACTCGCCAGCAGCGACATCGAGGTCGATGCCGTGCAGCACCGGCGTGGCGGCGCCGGGATAAGTCTTGCGCAGCGCACGGATCCGCAGCTCACCCATGTCTGGCCTTCCAGCTGGAGTCGGTTGCGGCGCCGCGGATGTGACGGCTGGGTGGAATGGAAGCGTTCAGGTGCATGCGGGAGGTTCCGGTCCCGGGCTCACTGCTTGACCGCGCCAGCCGTGAGCCCTTCGATCAGGCGCCGCGACGCCACGCTGAACAGCAGCAGCAGCGGCAGCACGGCGATGGCCGCGCCGGCGCACAGGGCCCCGAAGGGCGTCTGCCCGGTGCCCTGCAGGGAGCGCAGGGCCAGGGGAAGCGTGAAGTTCTCGACGTCGCGAAAGACGATCAGCGGGCTGATGAAGTTGTTCCACGAGCCGATGAAGACGACCAGCGCCAGCGAGCCAAGCGCCGGCCAGCTCAGCGGCAGGACCAGGCGCCAGAAGATGCCGAACTCGGAGCAGCCGTCCAGCCGTGCGGCCTCGACCATCTCGCGCGGGATGGCCGACCCGATGTACTGGCGCATCATGAACACGCCCATGGCCGACACGGCGCCCGGCACGATGAGCGCCCGGTGCTCGTTCATCCAGCCCAGCCAGCCCATCACCAGCATCGTGGGCACCATGCCCAGGAAGGCCGGAAGAAGCAGCGTGAGCATCAGCGCACGGAACAGCGCTTCGCGGCCGCGGAAGTCCAGCAGCGCAAAGGCGTGGCCCGCCAGCGCGCAGAAGAAGAGGTTCAGCGCAGTCGTGGCCAGCGCCACGTACAGGCTCCAGCCCAGGTTGTGCCAGAAGCTGGGCAGCCGCAGCAGCAGCAGCTTGAGGTTGTCCCCCAAGGCGTCGCCGAACCACAGCGGCGGAGGCACCGACAGGATCTCCGTGTTGGTGTGGGTCGCGAAGACGAACATGAACCAGAACGGCGTCAGCATCACCAGCGCGCCGGCGCCGACGAGGGCATGCGTCAGGGCGGTGGCAGGCTTCACGCAGAGTCCTTGCGCTCGCCCAGCAGGCGGTTGTTGCCCCAGGTGGCCAGCGCCATCACCGCAAACAGCAGCCAGGCAATGGCTGACGCGGTGCCAAAGTCGCCTTCGGTGAAGGCCACGCGGTACATGTGCATGGCCGCCGTGCG
>CAILKA010000320.1 GCA_903834645.1 uncultured beta proteobacterium | reverse complement strand
GTGTCGCCGGGTGCCGCCGAGGCCGCCGACGACCCGCTCGCAGGAGCAGTTTCCAGAGCTCGCAACACCGCCACCTGCCGCGCATGCAGGCGATTGGCAACCCAGGCTGCGATGGCCACTGCGACCAGCAACACCAGAGGTGGCAACGGGAACGCCAGGGGCCCGATCGAAACCGACAACACGCCCGCAGCCTAGCACTGGCAGTACCCCAGGCATCCCCGCGATCGAGCGCGACGCATGCCGCGGCACCCAGCCCCCGCAAAAGGGGGGGCGATGCACAAAACGCCACGCTCGACGCGCCGTTCATGGCCGAAACGCGTGAACCAGTTCACGCTTTTGCCTCCTTCGTGGCCCCCATCCCCCGGCCCGCGGGACTGCGGGATGCGCCCTGCCGGCCGAGAGTTCGCTCCATGGTCGCGGCACCCGCCCAGGCCACTGCAAGCAACCCTAAACGGTATCAGGAGCCACACTGACATGAACCTCTGCAAGACCCTCGTCGCCGCGGCCACCGCGCTCACCTGCTTCGCCGCCACCGCGCAGGTCGGCCCATCGAGCAACGTCGTCACCGCAGAGTTGAAGCGCACGAGTTCCGACCCGTCCTGGGTGACGCTGTCGAGCTCCAACTTCACGGGCGGCGCAATCTACACCGAGCCCCAGACCTTCGACTTCGCCGTACGCCCCACCAACAGCAGCCCCTCGATCATCACAAAGGGCAAGTGGGGGGCGGTGGGCGGCCACAGCAACAACAACAACAACGGCGGGGGAAACAGCGCCTCCTTCACGCCTGTCCTCGGCGCGCAGTGGGTAAGCTTCCTCTGGGGCTCGCCTGACCCCTACAACTCGTTGACGGTCAACACCAACGCCGGCAGCCAGACCTTCCTGGCCTCCACACTTGGACTGACCGCCACGGGCGACCGGAGCCAGGCAAACTACGTGACCTTCCGGGTCGCCGGGGCGGCCACAGCGATCACGTCCTTGAGATTCGACAGCTCACAGCAGGCCTTCGAGTTCTCCAACATCAACTCCGCCGTGCCCGAACCCGGCACCTACGCGATGCTGCTGAGCGGCCTCATGGCCGTGGGCTTCGTCGCCCGCCGGCGCCGCGCGCAGTCAGCCGGCGAGCCGAGGCTGGCCTTGGGCTGACCACGGTCGGGCGGGGGCTGCGGTAGAGTGCAGCAGCATGTCGACGATGCGCCCCACCCGCCCGAATTTCGTCTTCATCGTCGCCGACGACCTCGGCTACGCCGACCTGGGCTGCTACGGCGGCCGCGCGGCCTCCTTCGGGGCGGTCTCCCCCGTGCTCGACGCACTGGCTGCCGCAGGCATGCGCTTCACGCAGGGCTACTCGAACTCGCCCGTGTGCTCGCCCACGCGCTTTGCACTGATGACGGGGCGCTACCAGTACCGCCTGCGCGGCGCAGCCGAAGAGCCCATCAACAGCCGCAGCCGCGGCAACGCTGTGCTTGGCCTGCCGCCCGAGCACCCCACGCTGCCCTCGCTGCTGCGTGACGCGGGCTACCGCACCGCGCTCATGGGCAAGTGGCACCTGGGCTACCCGCCGCACTTCTCGCCGCTGCGCTCGGGCTACGAGGAGTTCTACGGACCGATGAGCGGCGGGGTCGACTACTACACGCACGCCGACTCCTCGGGCCGGCACGACCTGTGGCAAGGCGAGGCGGAGCAGGCCGAGGACGGCTACCTCACCGACCTCATCACGCAGCACGCGGTGGACTGGATCGGGCGCACGGCAGCCGACGAGGCTCCGCTGTTCCTCAGCCTGCACTACACCGCGCCCCACTGGCCGTGGCAGACGCGTGACGACCGCGCGCTGAAGGTCGAGGGCACGCTCTTTCACCTCGCCGGCGGCAATGTCGACACCTACCGCCGCATGATCCACCACATGGACGAAGGCATCGGTGCGGTGCTGCAGGCGCTGCGCGCTTGCGGGCGGCTGGATGACACGCTCATCGTCTTCACGAGCGACAACGGCGGCGAGCGCTTTTCCGACAACTGGCCGCTGGTGGGCGGCAAGATGGACCTGACCGAAGGCGGGATCCGGGTGCCCTACATCGCGCACTGGCCCGCCGTCGTGCAGCCCGGTGGGGTCAGTGCCCAGAACTGCCTGACGATCGACTGGTCGGCCACGATGCTGCAGGCCGCAGGCGTCGCGCCCGACACCGCCCATCCGCTCGACGGTGTGTCGCTCCTGCCGGTGCTGCGCGACGCCTCGCACACCTTCGCGCGGCCCATGGCCTGGCGCATGAACCACCGCGGCCAGCGCGCGCTGCGCGACGGGCGCTGGAAGTACCTGCGCGTGGATGGCCACGACTACCTCTTCGACATCGAGGCCGACGCGCGCGAGCGCGCCAACCGCGGCCCTTTCGAGGGTGATCGGCTGCCGCGCATGCGCGAAGCCTGGGAGACCTGGAACGACACGATGCCCGCCATCCCCGAGGACGCCACCGTGAGCCTGGGGTACTCGGTGAAGGACATGCCGCAGCGCTGAGGAAGGGCGCGCCCGCCCCGACCACCTCACCCAGGCCTAGACTCCGGCCCTGCCCCCGGCCAGGTCAGGAGCTGTCCCGTGCCCACCCCCACACCGCCACCGTTCGTCCTCGAGCCCCTGAAGAACTGGCGCGAATACCCGCCCGGGGAGATGGTGGAGCGCGCGCACGCCTTCCACGCCGACATCGCGCGCCGGCGCACCGTGCGCGAATTCGACACCCGCAGCATCCCGCGCGAGGTCATCGAGCGCTGCCTGATGGCCGCCGGCACCGCACCCTCCGGCGCCAACCAGCAGCCCTGGTTCTTCAGCGTCATCACCGACCCCGCGCGCAAGCGCCGCATCCGCGAGGCGGCCGAGGCCGAGGAGCGGGCCTTCTACGGCGGACGCGCGCCACAGGAGTGGCTCGACGCGCTGAGCCCGCTGGGCACCGACCCGAGCAAGCCCTTCCTCGAGGAGGCGCCGGTGCTGATCGCGATCTTTGCGCAGAAGTACGGCGTGCATCCGCAGGGCGAACGCTTCAGCCACTACTACGTGCCCGAGAGCGTGGGAATCGCCACCGGCTTCCTGATCGCGGCGCTGCACCATGCGGGCCTGGCCACGCTCACGCACACGCCCAGCCCCATGGGGTTCCTCGCCGAGATCTGCGGCCGCCCGGCCCAGGAGAAGCCGGTCATCCTGCTCGTCGTCGGTTACCCCAAGCCGGGGTGCCAGGTGCCTGTGCACGGCGGCGTGAAGAAGCCGCTGGACCAGATCGCGCAGTGGCTGGAGCCGCAGGCGTGAAGACCGTCACCGCACGCGACTGGACCCGCCGCTCCCAGCTGTGCTTCGGCGTGGCCGTGATCTGCGTGCTCTTCCTGGTCGAGACGGCCGTGGCGCACCGCAGCGTGCCGCACCCGGCTTCCCCGATCATCTGGGGCGTGCTGGGCCTCGTGGGCACGGGGGCGGTGGTCGCAGGAATCGTGTGCCGTTTGCGCGCACGCCGCGCGGGCCAGGCTGCACGCCGCTGACGATCCCGGCTACGCTGCAGGATTTGCGCGCCCCGGAACCCCCATGCCCCGCATCCTGATCGCCGGCTACCAGCACGAGACCAACACCTTCGCCCCGAGCCTGGCCGACTGGAACGCCTTCACCCGTGGCGACTCCTTCCCGGCATTCGTGCGCGGGCAGGCCATGGCCGAGCAGATGGCCGGCATCAACATCCCCGTGGCCGGCTTCATCGATGCGGCGCGGCGCGCCGGCTGGACGCTGCTGCCCTCGGCGTGGGCCGGAGCCATCCCGAGCAGCTACGTGACGCAAGATGCCTTCGAGCGCATCGCCGGCGCCATCTGCGAGGACGCAACAGCAGGGCGCGACAGCGGCGGACTGGAGGGCATCTACCTCGACCTGCACGGCGCCGCGGTGGCCGAGCATGCGCTGGACAGCGAGGGCGAGCTGCTCGCGCGGCTGCGCCGCATCGTCGGGCCCGAGGTGCCCATCGTCGCCAGCCTGGACCTGCACGCCAACGTCACGCACGCCATGCTGCGCGAGGCCGATGCGCTCGTGGCCTACCGCACCTACCCGCACGTGGACATGGCCGAGACGGGCGAGCGCGCAGCCGAGCTGATGGCGCGGCGCCTGCGCGCCGGGCGCAAGGAGCCGCAGGCGGCGCAGCGCTTTGCCTACCTCATCCCGCTGAATGCGCAGAGCACCTTCCTCGAGCCGGCCGGCAGCCTCTACGGCGAACTGGCCGACATCGACCGCGAGCTCGGCACCGTCAGCTCCTTCTGCCCGGGCTTTCCGGCGGCAGACTTCGACGAATGCGCGCCGATGCTCTGGTCGCACGGCGAGCGCGCACAGGAGGCCGTGCGGCGCCTGTACGCGCGCGCCGCCGAGCCCGCCCCCTGGCGCATCGAGGTACGACCCGCACGCGAGGCCGTGGAGCAGGCGCTGGCGCTGGCCGAGCACGCCGGCGCGCCAGTGGTCGTCGCCGACACCCAGGACAACCCCGGCGCGGGCGGCGACAGCAACACCACCGGCATGCTGCACGCCCTGCTCGCCCAAGGCGCGGGCCGGCGCTGGCCCGGCCAGGTGGCCCTGGGCCTGATGTACGACCCCGCTGCCGCGCGCGCGGCGCACGCCGCAGGCGTGGGCGCACAGGTGGACCTGGCGCTGGGCACGGCCGTGCCCACCTTCACGGGCGCGGCCAGCGATGCGCCGGTGCGCGCACGCTTCACGGTGCGCGCGCTCGCCGATGGCCGCTGCACGCTCAAGGGCCCGATGATGAAGGGTCTGACCGTGCAGCTCGGGCCCTCTGCCTGCCTGGAGAT
>CAILKA010000319.1 GCA_903834645.1 uncultured beta proteobacterium | reverse complement strand
TGACCGGGCATGATGCCGATCTTGATTTCCTCGGGCGTGATCACGCCCGGGCAGTTGGGCCCAAGCAGCAGCGTGCGCTTGCCTCCGGCGGCCTCCTTGGCCTTCATGCGGTTGCGCACCTCGAGCATGTCGCGGATCGGGATGCCTTCGGTGATGCACACCGCCAGGTCGAGGTCGGCCTCGACGGCCTCCCAGATCGCGGCCGCGGCCCCGGCCGGCGGCACGTAGATGACGCTCACGGAGGCGCCGGTGGCAGCCTTGGCGGCGGCCACGCTGGCGTAGATCGGGATGCCCTCGAAGTCCTCGCCGGCCTTCTTGGGGTTGACGCCCGCCACGAAGCACTCGCGGCCGTTGGCGTAGTCGCGGCACATGCGGGTGTGGAACTGGCCCGTCTTGCCCGTGATGCCCTGGGTGATGACCCGGGTGTTCTGGTCGATGAGGATGCTCATGTCGGCTCGGCTCCGGGCGGGGTCACTGGACGGCGGCCACGATCTTCGTGGCGGCCTCGGCCATGGTGTCGGCGCTGATGATCGGCAGGCCCGATTCGGCCAGCATCTTCTTGCCGATCTCCTCGTTCGTGCCTTTCATGCGCACCACCAGCGGCACCGTCAGGTTCACCGCCTTGCACGCCGCGATCACGCCTTCGGCGATGGTGTCGCAGCGCATGATCCCGCCAAAGATGTTGACGAGGATGCCCTTGACCTTCGGGTTGGCCAGCATGATCTTGAAGGCCTCGGTCACCTTCTCGGCGGTAGCGCCGCCGCCCACGTCCAGGAAGTTGGCGGGCTCGCCACCGAAGAGCTTGATCGTGTCCATCGTGGCCATCGCCAGGCCCGCGCCATTGACGAGGCAGCCGATGTTGCCGTCCAGGCTGATGTAGGAGAGGTCGAAGCGGCTGGCCTCGATCTCGGCCGGATCCTCCTCGTCGAGGTCGCGGTAGGCCACGATCTCGGGGTGGCGAAAGAGGGCGTTGGAGTCGAAGTTGAACTTCGCGTCCAGCGCCTTGATCGCGCCGTTGCCCTCCAGGATCAGGGGGTTGATCTCGGCCAGGCTCGCGTCGGTGGCCATGTAGCAGGCGTAGAGCTTGCCGAACACGTCCTTGGCCTGAGCCTGGCTGGCCGCGGGCACGCCGATGCCGTCAGCCATCTGCTGGGCCTGCGCGTCGGTCAGGCCCGTCAGTGGGTCGACGAAGACCTTGATGATCTTCTCGGGGCTGTGGTGCGCCACCTCCTCGATGTCCATGCCGCCTTCGGAGCTCGCCATCAGGGCCACCTTCTGCGTGGCGCGGTCGGTGAGCGCGGCCACGTAGTACTCCTTGCGGATGTCGGCGCCCTCCTCGATCAGCAGGCGGCGCACCTTCTGGCCTTCCGGGCCCGTCTGGTGCGTGCGCAGCTGCATCCCGAGGATCTGGCCGGCCAGCGTGCGCACCTCCTCGACGGAGCGGGCGAGCTTGACGCCGCCGCCCTTGCCACGCCCGCCGGCGTGGATCTGCGCCTTGACCACCCAGACGCTGCCGCCGAGCTTCTGGGCCGCCTCGACGGCTTCCTGGACCGTGAACGCGGGAATGCCGCGGGGCACGGGCACGCCGGCCTGGCGCAGCAGTTCCTTGCCTTGGTATTCGTGGATCTTCATGCGGGCTGTCTCGGATGCAGTGTGGGGACCGACTCGCTGGGTCGGCCACTATTGTGGGCGGGCTCCTTGGCGCCAGCCTGACGGGGCCGGCAGCCGCGGCGCCCGGATGCTCCCCCGGCACGCCCGCGGGGCGCACTGTAGCGCAGCCGGGCAGCCTCTTCGGTACGGGCTGCGGAGCTCAGTCTGGCGTGTCGTCGCCGCCCATCACGCGCCGGATGGTGTCGGAGCTGAAGCCACGGCCCGCCAGGAAGCGGGCTTGCCGTGCGCGTTCGGCGCGATCGGCCGCGGGCTGGCCGAAGCGCCTGGACCAGACGGCCCGCGCCCGTTCCAGCTCGCTCTTGCGCAGCGCCTCGCGCACCGCCTCGTCGGCCTGCACGCCGCAGCGCCGCAATTCCTGCTCGATACGCAGGTTGCCCAGGCGCGCCGCGCGGGCGTGCACGCGGCTTTCCACGAAGCGGCTGTCGCTGAGGTGGCCTGCGCCTTGCAGCGTCGTCAGGAGCCCCTCCAGACCCTCGGCAGCCGCATCACGGCTGCGAGCCTGCGCCCAGCGCTGCAGTTTCGTGCGCAACTCCTGCGTGGAGTGCTCGCGCAGCGCCAGCCACGCAAGGGCCTTCACGCGCAGGCTCGGCCCGGACACTGCGGTGGGCGGGCCGCCGGCGGCGGCGGGGTCAGCGACAGCGTGGGCGGCGGGGTCGACCCGCTCGCCGGATGCGACGGGCGAGTCGCGCCTCACGCCTGGCTGGCGGCCCCGGGCTGCAGCGGGATGCCCACGGCCTCGCGCACCTTGTTCTCGATCTCCAGGGCGAGTTCGGGGTTCTCGCGCAGGAACTCGCGCGCGTTGTCCTTGCCCTGGCCGATCTTCTCGCCGTTGTAGGCGTACCAGGCACCCGACTTGTCCAGCACCCGGGCGCTGACGCCCATGTCGACGATCTCGCCTTCGCGGCTGATGCCCTCGCCGTAGAGGATGTCGAACTCGGCCGTCTTGAAGGGCGGGCTCACCTTGTTCTTGACGACCTTGACCTTGGTCTCGCTGCCGATGACCTCTTCGGCCTTCTTGATGCTGCCGGTGCGGCGGATGTCCAGACGAACCGAGGCGTAGAACTTGAGCGCGTTGCCGCCGGTGGTGGTCTCGGGGTTGCCGAACATCACGCCGATCTTCATGCGGATCTGGTTGATGAAGATGACCATGCAGTTGGTCTTCTTGATGGTGGCGGTGAGCTTGCGCAGCGCCTGGCTCATCAGCCGGGCCTGCAGGCCCGGCAGTGAATCGCCCATCTCGCCCTCGAGTTCGGCCTTGGGCGTGAGCGCGGCCACCGAATCGATGACGATCAGATCCACCGAGCCCGAGCGCACGAGCGCATCGACGATCTCCAGGGCCTGCTCGCCGGTATCGGGCTGGGAGATGAGCATCTCCTGCAGATCCACGCCGAGCTTTTGCGCGTACTGCACGTCCAGTGCGTGCTCGGCATCGATGAAGGCGCAGGTGCCGCCGAGCTTTTGCATCTCGGCGATGACCTGCAGCGTCAGCGTCGTCTTGCCGGAGGATTCCGGGCCGTAGATCTCGATCACGCGCCCGCGCGGCAGGCCGCCGACGCCCAGGGCGATGTCGAGCCCCAGCGAGCCGGTGGAGACGACCTGGATGTCCTCGATCTTCTCGCCGTCGCCCAGGCGCATGATCGAGCCCTTGCCGAACTGCTTCTCGATCTGCGCGAGCGCGGCCTGCAGAGCCTTGGCCTTTTCGGTGTTGAGCGATTTGACGGGTGCGTCCATGTCGATCTCCTTCAATGGCCCGGATTATGGCAGGAAAGCTGGATGTTTGTACAGCTCTCTTGGGGGATCCCTGGGGTCCGCCACTACCCCCTGTGGGGGGAGTCGGCGCCTAGAATGGCCCGCACCCGAGCCTGCACAGACGGGCCTGCCCGAGGACGGAGACAGCCATGCGCATCCTCATAGCCGAAGACGACCAGGTGCTCGCCGACGGACTGCTGCGCGCGCTGCGTGGCTCAGGCTACGCCGTTGACCAGGTGGCCACCGGCACCGAGGCCGATGCGGCGGTGGCCTCGCACGAGTTCGACCTGCTGATCCTCGACCTGGGGCTGCCCAAGATGGGCGGCCTGGAGGTGCTGCGGCGGCTGCGTGCGCGCGGCTCGGCGCTGCCGGTGCTGATCCTGACGGCCGCCGACTCGGTGGAGCAGCGCGTCACCGGGCTGGACGTGGGCGCCGACGATTACATGGCCAAGCCCTTCTCGCTGCAGGAGCTCGAGGCGCGCGTGCGCGCGCTCACGCGCCGGGGCCTGGGGACCGCCTCTTCCATCATCCGCCACGGGCCGCTGACCTTCGACGCCACCGGGCGCGTGGCCTACCTGGACGACCAGATGGTGGAGCTCTCGGCGCGCGAGCTGAGCCTGCTGGAGGTGCTGCTGCAGCGCGCCGGGCGCCTGGTGAGCAAGGACCAGCTCGTGGAGCGGCTGTGCGAGTGGGGCGAGGAGGTCTCGACCAACGCCATCGAGGTCTACATCCACCGCCTGCGCAAGAAGATCGAGCGCGGGCCCGTGCGCATCGCCACCGTACGCGGCCTGGGCTACTGCCTCGAGAAGATCAACTCTTGAGCGCCGACGGCCAGCGCTCGCTGTTCGGCGAGATCCTGGACTGGATGCTCGTGCCGCTGCTGCTGCTGTGGCCCATGAGCCTGGGGCTCACGGGGGTCGTGGCGCAGGAGCTTGCCAACCGCCCCTACGACCGCGCGCTGGGCGAGGCGGCCCGGCTCGTGGCCAACCAGATCGGCTTCGAGCCGGGGTCCGCCGCGGCGGACGCCGCCCCGCGCGTGCGCCTGCGCTCGACCGGCGTGATCGAGCTGCTGGGCAGCGACGACGAGGACAGCGTGTACTTCCAGGTGCTGGGGCTGGACGGCACCCTCGCACAGGGCGACCGCGACCTGCCCGTGCCCGAGGCGGACAAGGTGGGTGCCGCCGTGGCCGTGGTCCGTGACGACACCATGCGCGACGAGCCCGTGCGCGTGGCGGCGCTGTGGGTGGCGCTGCCCGGGGATGCGCAGGGCCGCGCCGCCCTGGTGCAGGTGGCCGAGACGCTGGGCAAGCGCTCGCGGCTGTCCACCGAGATCATCAAGGGCGTGATCCTGCCGCAGTTCGTCTTCCTGCCGCTGGCGGTGCTGCTGGTGTGGCTCGCGCTCGCGCGCGGCATCCGCCCGCTGTCGGTGCTGCAGGAGCGCATCCGTGCCCGCCCGGCCGACGACCTGAGCCCCATCGACGAGCGCGCCGCGCCCGAGGAGCTGATGCCGCTGGTGGCCTCCATCAACGGGCTGCTCGAGCGGCTGGACCAGTCGATGGTGGCGCAGAAGCACTTCATCGCCGACGCCGCCCACCAGCTCAAGACGCCGCTGGCGGGCCTGCGCATGCAGGCCGAGATCGCCGCGCGCGAGATCGACGCCGGGCAGCGCGATCCGCGCGCGCTCAAGGCCTCGCTCGAGCAGATCGCGCTCTCCAGCCAGCGCGCCGCGCACGCCGTCAACCAGCTCCTGGCGATGGCGCGCGCGGAAGACCGCGCGCAGGCGCTGCGCCGCGAGAAGGTGGACCTGGCCAGCCTGACCCAGGAAGTGGTGCGCGAGCTCGTGCCCAAGGCGCTGGAGCGGCGCATCGACCTCGGCTACGAAGGCGCCCAGCCGGGCGAGACGTCCCCCCTTGTCGCGCAGCCGGTGCTGCTGGGCGAGCTCGTGCGCAACCTGCTGGACAACGCGCTGCAGTACACGCCCGCCGGCGGCAGCGCCACCGCGCGCGTGCTGCCCGACCCCTTCGGCCAGGCGGTGGTGCTGCAGGTCGAGGACTCCGGGCCGGGCGTGCCGCAGGCCGAGCGCGAGCTCATCTTCCAGCCCTTCTACCGGGCGCTGGGCACCGGC
>CAILKA010000318.1 GCA_903834645.1 uncultured beta proteobacterium | reverse complement strand
GTGCGTGTCCGTGCGTGTGCCGTCGGTGTAGTACAGCGCGTGGAAGGGCGAGTCCTCGACGGTCTCCGAGCCCCCGAAGACGTTGGCCGACACGCCGAGGCCGCCTGCCGTGCCGCGCCAGCGGAGGTTGGCACCGTTGTAGTTGACGATGTCCCAGCCGTAGAGATTCTGTGGAAGCCGCACCCACGGGTAGGCGATGGCCACGTCCTGGACCTCGGACTGCGACAGCAGCGGCAGGCGCTTGCGGCCCGCCTGAACGGTCCACTGGCCATCCAGTTCATGGGTGGCGTACAGCCACTCGAGGTTGACCTTGCCGTCGGCGGCGCCACGCGCCACCACCTGGCCGGCCACCGTCCAGCGGCGATCGGCCGTGGCCAGCATGCCCTGCAGGCCGAGCTTGCTGTCGCCCTTCCAGCCGATGCGGCCGTCTTCGTAGACGCCGCCCTGGGAGTATTCGGCGATGTAGCAGTCGCACCGTAGCCGGTACTCCTTCTCCAGCCGCTCCGTCCGCAGCGCCTTGGCCGCGGTGAGGTTGTAGAAGCCACCGAAGGTGAACTGCAGACCCGAGGCCGGAGCTGCGTCGCCAGTCGCCACGTCTGCCCGGGCCGGCCCGAGCATCGCGGCCATGCCGATCGCCGCGGCCATCAGGCCCTGGGCGAGCCGCTTGCCGGAGCGTTGGGGTCGGACTGTCGAGGAAAGGGGCATGGGGAGAATGCGCCGGCGGTCGCGGCCCGGCCGGGTGTCTGCAGTCGCGCGGGGCCTTCGCCCGCCGTTGCACCGCTTATCGGCCGGCGCGCGCCCGGCTTGAGAGCCCGGGCCCGCGCCAGCGCGCAGGATGCCGCTCGCGCCACGCATCAGGCGGACCGTCCGCCACGCCCCGCGTGGAGGACGGGATGGCTCCGGGGCTCCTCGCTCTCAAAGTTGAGTCCGCTGGACTTGACTCATGGCATGGTGACTTTCAGTATTCACGAAGCCAAGACCCATCCCTCCCGGTTGGTGGGCCAGGTCGGAGAGGGCGAGACGGTCATCCTGGCGCACGCCGGCAAGCCAGTGGCCAAGTTGTCGCTCATCGACGCCCCGGCTGTGCCGCGGCAGCTCGGATTTCTGGCGGGCGCGTTGCGCGTGCCCGGCGACTTCGACCGGCTCGGCGTGAAGGAGAAAGCCTCCCTGTTCGGCGAGCGGGGCCACCTGGCCCGATCGTGAAGCTGCTGCTCGATACGCACCTGCTTCTGCGGGCGGCTGGCGGGCCTGCGCGGCTCAAGTCTGCCACCCGCCGGCTGCTGGAGGACCCTCGCCTTGAGCTGCTGTTCAGCGCGGCCAGCATCCGGGAAGTGGCCATCAAGATGCCCCTGGGTCGCGCCGATCTCGAAGTGGATCCGCGCCTGCTGCGTCGAACGCTGCTCGACAGCGGGTACACCGAGCTTCCAGTCACGGGCGCACATGCCGCGGCCATGCTCGACCGGGCCGCCCTCCATCGGAACCCCTTCGGCAGGCTGCTCTCCTACCCCGGGCCGATCCGTCGGATATAGGGCAGCCTGGACTCCCGAAACGGTCTTGCAGCCACGCCGCGGCCACCTTGTGGTGGCGCCGACACACGCCAGCCCTGGCATGTCTTGACGAAGCGCCCGTCACTCCTGACACTGGGCCGGATGTCGCGCACCTTGTTCCTGTCGCTGTCCATCGCTCACACCTCCCAGGTGTGTGGCGTCGTGGCCGTACAGGTCATGCATCCCTCACCACCCTAGCGGGCCCGCGCGACATCTCCGGCAGCCGAGCTGCCACCCCCGAAGGCCCGCTTACCCAGCGGGCCTTTTTCGTTCCAGCCTTCCCCACCCT
>CAILKA010000317.1 GCA_903834645.1 uncultured beta proteobacterium | reverse complement strand
TATCCCTGAAAAGCGACCTTCGGGCAGTAGAAGCGAGGTATTTGTGACAGGCCACTCATCTGGCGGATTCATGGCGGTGAGGGTAGCCAGCCGCTTTCCCGAACTCGTCACAGCCTTAGCTCCGGTTTCGAGCGGAGATCCCTACGGATGGTTCCGAGACTGTACAAGGCGACCTGGAGATCGCGCCAATGTTGCTGGAGCAGGTTTCGACAACGAAACCAGGCGCCAAGTCATCGAACCCGGGGCCTGTGAAGCCAGCAGCTATCCCAACGAGAAGACATGGGACAGCGCTGCCAGCGTGACGAAGCCAGTCTTCCGCCAGTTTCACCACGCACAAGATGGGATCATTGATCGATCCTGTGTTGCCAAGGTACGAACTCAGCTGCTGTCCCGTGGCTACCCGGAAGAGGCGCCATTCATGCTCGACGGAGGCTCCCGCAGCGTCGATGCGCACTCGTGGCTTGATGAGTACAGTGCGCCGTTACTTGACTTCTTCACGTTGCGTTTGCGCTGATGCGACAAGCCGAGTGCTTCAGCGTGGTACCCATATGGATCCCGAGAGCGCCTAACTGTAGGGGTCTGACCATGGCAAAGACCCAGACCACACAGTGGGATCCAGCCGAACACCTCGAAACTGACGAGGACATCGCGGCGTACCTGGAGGCCACGTTGGAGGAAGGCAATCCTGCACTCGTTGCGGCAGCCCTTGGCGACTTTGCCCGCGCCACAGGCATGACCCAACTCGCTCGCGAGACCGGGCTTGGGCGGGAACCCTACGCTCAACCGGATGTGGAACAGCGTTCGTCGCCGGGCCTTCATTTCATTGTGGCCCGGCCGCCGCCAGCTGCCGCACGTGCGGTAGATTCACGTCAGGCAGCACTGCGGCCATAACTTCCCTCAAGAACCTGGCGGTTCGTGACGACACCGATCACATGGCCGAGCAAACCCTGATGCCGCCGCGCCGGCGCCTGTCCGGTGCCGCCTACTGGAGCATGCTCAAGCGCGTGGTCGTCGTTGCCGGCGGCATCAACGCCGCCTGGGTGTTGCTGTACGCACTGCTTGGTTCCTTGCCGCTGGTGTTGGTGAGCGTCGTCAGCGTCGCGCTTTACGCCACATCGCGATGGCTGCTGTAGCGGCGCCGCAATCTGCTGGCCGCCGCGCTGATATGGATCGAGGCGATCGGCCACGCCGTGGTCGGTTCGCTGCTCCTCGGGTGGGACAGCGGCTTTCATTACTTCCTGATGATGTTGTCCGTTCCACTCCTGGTGATCGGGACGCCGCCGCGCCGTGCGCTGCCGCTCACAGGCGCGGTGCTGGTGGCCTACGCCGCGCTGTACGCGGTGTGTGCGTGGCTCGGCCCGCTGCGCCCGCTGCCGCCGCTGCAGGCCGGCATTGCCATGTGGGTCAACATCGTGCTGGTGTTCGGCATGTTCTACGCGATAGCCGCCTACTACCGCGTGCGCGTCGTCGATGCCGAGCGGCAGCTGCTGCAGATGGCGACGATCGACCCCCTGACCGGGCTCGCCAACCGCACCCAGTTCCACGCGCGCGCCGCGGCCGAGCTGAGCCGGATGCAGCGCAGCGGCGAGCCGGTCACCCTGATACTGGCCGACGTGGATTTCTTCAAGCGGATCAACGACGAGTTCGGCCACGACGCGGGCGACAAGGTGCTGGTGCGGCTGGCCGCGATGCTGCGCGAGGGCCTGCGCGACTGCGACGTGCTGGCGCGCTGGGGCGGCGAGGAGTTTCTGGCGCTCCTGCCGGCCTGCGACAGCCGCAGCGCGTACGAGGTGGCCGAGCGGCTTCGCCTGGCCGTGGCGGCGGCGCAGATCGAGATCGGCGGCCGCGCGCTCAGCGTGACGATGTCCTTCGGCATCGCCGAGGTTGATCGCGACCACGATCTGCTGAGCGCGACCACGCGAGCCGACCGCGCGCTCTACCGCAGCAAGCACGAAGGACGCAACCGTGTCACGGTCGACGCCGAGCGGGCCGTCGTGGCCTGACAGGTCGTCGAGACACCCATCAACGACGCCAGCACCTGTGTCAGCGCGGCACAGGTTCGGCATACATGCGACCTGCGTTTCGCCTCCAGCGCCCTTCACATCCCATGCTTTCAATCATCGGAGCCGCGCTGTGCACGGCGATGGGGCTCTTGGGAGTCCTCGCGCCACATCGGGCGGCCAGGCTTGTGTCGATCCAGCCCATTGGAGGCCTCGGCGTATCGGAAATCAGGGCGACCTACGGTGGCCTCTTCCTCGCCATGGGCGTGACCTGCCTTGTCATCCAGTCGCCGGACGCCTACCTGATCGCTGGCGCATCGTGGATCGGAGCTGGCCTGCTCCGATTTCCCTCTCTTGTTCTAGACAAAGGCAGCTTTCCCAAAGCCCTCGGAGGCGCTGCGCTCGAACTGACGATTGGCGCACTCTTGCTCACCGGTGCAGCCTAGCCCCACGCTCAATCGGACGCGCAACAGCAGGCGTCGTCCGGGCGTCATTCCACTGCGGCCCGGGCGCCGCATTGATGCGCAACTTCATCGGCCTTCCCATCCGCACCAAGCGCTTGCTGGCGCGGCCTGTTTCGTCGCGCGTAGAGTTCGCCACATGGCGCAGCGTGACCTCTACGGCAACCTGTGGGACCTCATCGGCCCCGCCGCACCCGCACTCGCAGCCGCACGCCAGGGGGCTGCGGGTCCGGCTTCTTGAACACCTGGCGGCCCTTTGCTCCTCTCGAAGGTTCAGCATGCACGCTCTACGGTCAGGCGGTTGCCTGTGCGGCTCGATTCGTTTCGAGGCGCGCGGCGAGCCCCTGCGGACACTTGTCTGCCACTGCACGTTCTGCCAGCGCATGACCGGCACATCCAGTTATGCGGAGGCGATGTACCCGATCGAGGCGGTGTCTCTCTCGGGCATCACGCCTTCCACCTACGGGCACCGATCGCAGAGCAGTGCCAAGCTCGTCCATGTGCACTTCTGCCCGCGTTGCGGAACGAGCGTGTCGCTGACCTTCGAACGCTGGCCGGAGTACCGGGCCCTGTCACGCGGCGCCTTCGACGATCCGGATTCGCTCACCATCACCTCGCACATCTGGACGGAGTCCGCGCAGTCGGGTGTGGTGTTGCCCGCCGACACGGACTGCTTTCGCCAGGCTCGCGCGAGCCTCGACGGTACGGCGAACACCCCAGACCGCCATGCCGCGCCTGTCCTGGCGCGAAGCGACGCCTGACGGGGCGCTCACCCAGACTGCGCCCTGAACCTTTGCTCAAGCGGACTCCCGCCGGCCACCCATGGCAATCGAACTGTCCAAACCCCTGCGGGCCGAAGCCCTGGCCTCGCTTGAGCGCTACCTCAGCGAGAACTTCGAGGAGCGCGTCGGCAACATCGCAGCCGGCGCCCTCCTGAGCTTCTTCATCGAGGAGGTCGGGCCGAGCATCTACAACCAGGCCGTGGCAGACGTCCAGGAGCGGCTGGCCGCGCGTGTGCAGGAGCTCGATCTCGAGATCCACGAGGACGAGTTTCAGTACTGGCGCCGCCAAGGCAAGCAGGGAACGAAGCCGCGGCGGTGAGCATCTTCGACCCTCGGTGACCATCGGCTCCCCGCACGGGGCCGCTCGCAAGGGCCCCGGCAGGAGGGCGGGCGCTACCATCGGCGCTGCTGCATCCTCGGAGGGCGCGTGAGCATCGACATCCATCCTCTGGCCCCGCAACACAGGTCGGGCTGGCAGCCGCTCGCACAAGCCTACAAGGCCTTCTACCGGACGCCCACGACCGAGCAGGAATACGACCGGGCGTGGAGCCGGCTGATGGCCGCGCAGGACGTTCGAGGCCTGGGGGCCAGCATCGACGGCCGCCTGGTCGGCATCGCGCACTTCCTGCATCACGGCAGCACCTGGGCAGACCGGGTCTGCTACCTGCAGGACCTCTACACCGCCCCTGAGGCCAGGGGCCAGGGGGTGGGCCGTGCGCTGATCGGCGCGGTGGCAGCGCAGGCGCGTGCGGCTGGTGCCGCTCGGTACTACTGGCTGACCCAGGAGGGCAACGCCGTGGCCCGTGTGCTCTACGACAAGGTCGCTCAGTACAACGGCTTCATCCGCTATGACTTGCCGCTGCGCAGCGACGCCTGACTCCCCGCTCAGCGCCCCGCTTTGCCCGATCTGCGGCGGGCCCAATGCGTGCGCGGTCTCGGCTGCCGGCTCCTTCGAGGTCGATTGCTGGGGCAAGGCACGGCGCTTCCCTGAGCCCTTGCTCCTGGCGGTGCCCGAGGCGCTCAGGGGCCAGGCCTGCATCTGCCGCCACTGCGTGGACAGCCACTCCGGCCACGCGCAAACCAGGACGCAGCGGTGAACGCACAGCCCGCCCGCACCGCGATCGTGCTCGGAGCCTCGGGCTCGGTGGGCCAGGCTTTGCTGGCCGAGATTGAGCGCAACCCGCAGTTCTCCCACGTGATCGTCATCGCGCGGCGCCCCATGGGCTCTCACACCAGCGCCTCGGCAAAGGTGGTGGAGCGGCTCGTTCCCGACATGCAGCCGCAGGCGCTCCAGCAGGCCGTTGTCGACGCGCTGACCGTGTGCGACGGCGAGGCCGTGGGGTTCAGTGTCATGGGGGTCGGGGCCGGCACGGCCCGGCTGTCGCTGGCCGAGCACCGGGCCGTGGACGTCGACCTCAACGCGGCGTTTGCCAGGGGGCTGCAGGTATCCGGCCGGGTCCGCCACCTGGCCTTCATGTCGGCCATCGGTGCAGATATCCGCGCCAAGGCCACCGGCTCCGGTGCAGCCGGGATGCCGCGGTACTGCCGCGTCAAGGGGGAGGCCGAAGAGGCCGTCTGCCGTCAGGGGCTGGACGTGGTGAGCATCTTCCGGCCCTCGGTGATCATCGGCTCTGCGCACACCCCGGGGGCGCTGGCAGCCGCGCTTTCGCTGCTCTCGCCGCTGCTGCCGGCCCGCTATCGCCCGATCCGAACGACAGAGATCGCACAGGCCATGGTCGCCGCCGCACGGGCCACCCCCGGCCAGAGTGCGGTCTACGACTATGCGGACATGAAGGCGCTGATCGCGGGCGCGGCTTGATTCACCCTGGGCACATGACGATGACGCCCGCCACAGCAGCCCTCCTGGCTTCGGGTGGCGTTCCTGCTGGGCGTGAGCCTGCGATTCACGCACGCTGATCGTCGGGTCGGCGATCTGTGGAGCAGCCCACCTGTGGGGCTCCAGAAAGCGGCGGACCTAGGCAGGCACGCCGCGTACCAACCGTGCCCTCAGCGGGGTTTCGCCATCCCGGCCGGCAGCAGCGACTCGAGCTCGTCCATCAGCCGCTCCATGTGGCGCGCCAACGCCTGGTAGGGCAGCGGGCTGTCCATGTCCAGGCCCGCCTCGCGCAGCAGCGGCACCGGGTGGCGCGAGCCGCCCGAGCGCAGCACGCCGAGGTAGGTGTCGCGCGCGGCAGTCGAACCGGTGAGCAGCTGCTGCGTGAAGTGCGTGGCAGCGGCCATGCTGGTGGCGTACTGGTAGACGTAGAAGGGCCGGTGGAAGTGGGGGATGTAGGCCCACTCGGTGCACACGACGGGGTCGATGCGCATCACGCCCGTGTCGGCCCCGTGGTACTTGCGCAGGAGCTCGCAGTACTGGCGCGTCATGCGCGTGCCCGACAGCGCCTCGCCGCGCTGCACGGCGTCGTGCAGCGCGAGCTCGAACTCGGCGAACATGGCCTGGCGGAAGAACGCGCCGCGGATGCGGTCGATGGCCTCGCCCAGGTAGAAGATGCGCTCCTCGCGCGTCCGAGCCGCCTTCTGCACGTGGGCGGCCAGCAGCAGCTCGTGCGTGAAGGCCGCAATCTCGGCGAGGAACAGGGGGTAGCCGGCGGTCTCGAAGGGCTGCGCGCCGTTGGCCAGCAGCGTGTGCATGCCGTGGCCCCACTCGTGCGTGTAGGTGCTGACGCTGTCGAAGGTGTCCTGGTGGTTCAGGAAGATGAGCGGCACCTGCCCGTAGACGCCGCTCTGGTAGGCACCCGAGCTCTTGCCCGGCGCCGGGTACACGTGCATCGTGCGCGCCGCGAGTGCCTGGCGCAGCTGCTGCTGGTAGGCCGCGCCCAGCGGCGCCACCGATGCGAGCGTCAGCTCGGCCGCGTCCTCGGGGCTGTAGCGGCGCGGCGCCGTGACGAGGTCGGGGTAGACATCGTGATAGGCGAGGTCGGGCAGATTGAGCATCCGCTGGCGCAGCTTGAGGTAGCGGTGCAGCGTGGGCAGTGCGCGGTTCGTCTCGGCCACCAGCGTGCGGTACACGCTCTCGGGGATCGCATCGCTGGCCAGGCTTGCCGCCACCGCACTCGGGTGCTGGCGCAGCCGGGCCTGCGCCACGCCCGCTTCCACGCGCTGGGCCAGCGCCGCGCCCAGGCTGCCCTGGAAGCGGGCGTAGGTCTTGAAAAGGGCCTCGAAGGCCTGCTGGCGCACGGCGCGGTCGGGGTGGGCGCGCAGGCGCTGGTAGCCGATGTTGTCCACCTGCACGGGCTGCCCGTCCACCGTGAGGGTGGGCCACTCGATGTCGGTGGTGACGAGCAGCGTGCGGACCTGCGTGGTCGCACCCATCATGGGCGCCATCGCGGCCAGCGCCGTCTCGGCCTCGGGCCGGAGCTGGTGGCGCGCCAGGCGCTGTACCTCCTGGATCCGCACGCGATGCGGGGCCAGGCCGGGCTCGGCCCGCAGGAAGGCTTCCAGCCGCTCGGCGCCGAGCTCGCGCAGGGCGCCGTTCACCCAGGCCGTGGCGCTGCCGATCTGGCCGAACACGGCGCGCGCCTGGCCACTGCGCTCCTGGTGGCGCGGGTTGCGGTTGTCGGTGCTGGCCAGGGCGCTGGCGTAGGTGCCCAGGCGCCGCAGCCGCTGGTTCACGGCCGAGAGCTGGTCGAGCGCGGCGCGCAGGCTCGCCGCGTCGCGCCCGAAGCCCTCGCGCAGCGCCGCCACGCGCGGCACCTCGGCCAGCAGGGCCCGGCGCTCGGCCTCCCAGGCCGCGTCGTCGCGGAAGATCGTCGAGAGATCCCAGACGTAGCGCGGATCGGTGGTGGCCGCGGTGCTGGCGCCACCGGGCGAGGCAGCCGGCGAGGCAGCCAGCCAAACCTCGCTGTCGAAGCCATCGCTCTGGGCGCGCGCGGACGTGGCCGTGCACAGCCCCAGGCTCAGGGCGGCCGCTGCCAGGGGCCAGGCGGCATGGACAAGCCTCATCTTCATGGCAAGCGTCTTCATGGAGGGACGTGGATTGTGCGGTGGCGCACCGGCCGACGCGGCGGTGCGGTCATGCGCGCCGGCCTGGCGGTCGTGATCACCTTCGGCCCATACTGCCAGCCGGCGCGCCCGGTGAACGGCTGTGCGCGTTCCTCCACTCGGGTGTCAGCTTCACGGATCAGGAGCCTTGCCATGCACATCGACGGTAGTTGTCACTGCGGGGCGGTTTCGTTCACTGCGCAGGTCGATCCCGGCCGCGTCATGGTGTGCCACTGCGCGGACTGCCAGGTGTTGTCGGGTGCGCCCTTTCGCGCCGTCGTCGCTGCGCCCTGCGACACGCTCGCGGTCAAGGGCCAGACCAAGAGCTACGTCAAGGTTGCGCAAAGCGGCAACCGCCGTGCCCAGGTCTTCTGCCCTGAGTGCGGCACGCCGCTGTGGGCCACCGCAGTGGAGAACCCGACCTCGGTTGTCATCCGGCTCGGCTGCGTGAAGCAGCGTGCACAGTTCCAGCCTGCCGTGCAGATCTGGCAGCATTCCGAGCTGGCCTGGGTGTCGAATCTGTCTTCGATCCCCGGCTCGCCGCAACAGCAGTCCTTCCTGCCGGCTGCGCCAACCTCGGCAGCCGATGTGCGTTCGCACGAAAGCTGAATGGCTGAGGCGAGCTGCAACTGACTGATCGAACGCGGCAGCCAGCATGCCTCTCAACTGGACCGTGGACGCCCACGCGCCCGAAGCGGACCTGCAGGTCGTCTCCGAGGGTGTCTTCTCCCACGGGCGGGCACAGGCCCGGGACGGGAACGCCGAGCCCATCTCCTGCCTGGTGCGCGACGGCTCCCGCGTGGTCGCGGGCGGGTCGGGTCGCACCGAGTACCAGCGCCTGTTCGTGAGCCACCTGTGGGTCTGCGAGGAGCTGCGCCGGCAGGGCCTGGCGCGGCGCATCCTGCAGGCCCTGGAGTCGCAGGCCGCGCGCCGCGGCTGCCGCGACGCCCTCATCGAGACGCTGGATGACGGCGTGGCCGCTTTCTACGGCCGGCTCGGCTACCGCAGCGTGGCGGTCGTGGCGGGCTATGTCGGCCCCTTCAACCGGCACATCCTGGTCAAGCCGCTGGTCGAACCCGGCTGACCCTTCGCGCCTGTCAACTTGCATGCCCTCTCTCCCGAAACCCCATCGACCCTTGCCTTCGAGGCCCGCTCGCTTGCGCGCATGGCTGATCCGGGCCGGCAGCGTCGCGCTCGTGGCGCTGCCGCTCCTGGGGGCCGCACAGCCCGTAGCAGGCCCAGCCGACCCGACCCTGCCCTGGGTGACCGCGCAGGTGCAGGCGCCGCGCGTCACCTTCCGGACCTTCGACAGCGCCACCGTCGGCACGAAGGTGAGCTACCACGCCTACGTGCCCGCTGCGCACGACCGCTCGACCGAGCGCCTGCCGGTGCTCTACTGGCTGCACGGCACCGAAGGCGGTGTGGCCGCCGTGCGCCCGCTGTCGCGGCTCTTCGACGAGGCCATCGAGGCCGGCCGCGTGCCGCCGATGATCGTGGTCTTCGTCAACGGCCTGCCCAGGCGCTTGTGGGCCGACTCGAAGGACGGCGCATCGCCGGTGGAGACGGTCTTCATCCGCGAAGTCATCCCCCATGTGGACCAGAGCTTTCGCACGATCGCCGCGCGCGAGGGACGCATCGTCGAGGGCTTCAGCATGGGCGGCTATGGCGCGGCACGTCTGGGCTTCAAGCACCCGCAGCTCTTCGCGGGCATCTCCATCCTCGCCGGCGGCCCCTTCGACCTGGACCTGCGCGGCCCTCGCGCGCAGCGCAACCCACGGCTGCGCGAGCAGCTCCTGCGGGAGGTATGCAGCAACGATCTGGACTACTTCCAGGCCATCAGCCCGTGGATGCTGGCCGCCGCCGCGGCGCCCAGCCTGCGTGAGCGCCGCACGGTCGTGCGCCACGCGGTGGGGACGCTCGACGACACGCGCGAGCTCAACCGACAGTTCCGCCAGCGGATGGCCGAGCTGGGCATCGCGCACGCCTATGTGGAGCTGCCCGGCATCGGGCACGAACCGCGCGCCCTGCTCGAGGCCCTGGGCGAAAGCAACGGCCGCTTCTACCGCCAGGCCCTCGGGCTCGCCGCACCGGAGCCGCGCCCGTGAGGCCGACCACACGCCGCGTGTTCCAGGCCGTGCTCTACGAGGTGTTCGCGGTGGCCTTCGTCGGGCCCGTGCTCGGCTTCGTCTTCGACAAGCCGCAGGCCTCCACGCTGGCGCTGGCCGTGCTGCTGTCGGGCATCGCGCTGTGCTGGAACTATGTCTACAACGCCCTCTTCGAGCGCTGGGAATCGCGCCAGGCGACAAAGGGCAGGAGCCTGGCCAGGAGGGTGGCGCACGGCGCAGGGTTCGAAGGCGGCCTGACGCTGCTGCTCGTGCCCGTCATGGCGTGGTGGCTCGACACCTCGCCGCTGAACGCCTTCCTGGCCAACGTGGGCCTGCTCGCGTTCTTCTTCTTCTACGCCATCGGCTTCACCTGGGCTTTCGACCGCTTGTTCGGGCTGCCGCAGTCGGCGCTGCCCGAGCGGTGAGGCCGCCCAACGTTTGACACGCACATGGACTCTGACACCCTCTGGCGCACGGCCGCCCTGTGCGTGGCGCTGGCCAGCGCGGAAACCTTGCACGGCATCGCCCGCATGACGCTCGTGGTGCCTCGCATCGGCAAGGATCGGGCCAACCGGCTGAGCGTGGTCAGCGGCACGCTGCTGGCCCTGGGCATCTGCTGGATGCTCGTGCCCGGCATCGGGCTGCAGTCGACTTCGGCACACCTGCTGCTCGGGCTCGTGCTGTCGGCCTTCATGGCCGGCTTCGATGTGGCCATCGGCAAGTTGCTCATGCGCAAATCCTGGGCGAAGATCTGGCCCGATTTCGACCCCAGGAGCGGCAACTACCTGCTCTTCGGGCTGATTGCGCTGGCCTTCATCCCCTGGCTGGTGGCCAGGCTCTCCTCGTCCTAGTCCCTTCAACCCGTCCTTCCTCCATGGCCCATCCGAACGAAGCCATCCCGACGCTGCGCGTGAGCGATGCGCCGGCCGCCGAGGTGGCCTTGCGAACCCTCACGGCCACGCACGACACCCTGGAGCCTCAGGTCGAGGCGCATGCGGCCGAGATGTTCGAGGTGCTCTCGGATCCGGCGATCTACGAGTTCGAGAACGCCCCGCCGCCTTCGGCGCTGTGGCTGGCC
>CAILKA010000316.1 GCA_903834645.1 uncultured beta proteobacterium | reverse complement strand
GGCGCGCGCGACCGCTGCTGCCAGCGTTCATGCGTAGCGCTTGCTCATGTAGTGCGCTTGCACTACATTGTCGCCATGAAGACCGCTGTCATCCCACAAGTCCGAGTCGAGCCAGAGTTGCGAGCTGATCTTGATTCGGTGCTCCTGCCTGGTGAGACCCTGACCCAATTCGTCGAGGCATCGGTACGTCGCGCCGTCGAGTATCGACGCGTGCAAACCGACTTCGCCGCGCGCTGCGAAGCGTCGTTGGCGGCGTACGAGCGCACCGGGATTTCCGTCCCGTCGGACGCGGTTCTGACGAAGCTCGAGGCCAAAGTCGCAGCGCGGGTGAAGCAACTGCGCAAATGACGTTCAGGGTTGAGTTCACGCCCGAGGCTGAAGCCGATCTGGATCGCCTGTTCGACTTCCTCCTGGACCGCGCCGAGACCCTGGAAGACGCCATGCGTGCCTACGAGGCGGTCGAGGCCATTCGCACCGCTGCCAACAGTCATCTTGCGTTGACGCCCTACAGCTACCGCAAGGCAGGCCTACGCCCGACACTTCGCGAATTGATCGTCCCGTTTGGCTCCACGGGTTACATCCTGCGGTTCGACATTCGTACGCCGGAACTGGTCCTCGTCATCGGTGCGCGCCATCAGCGTGAAGAGGACTTCCACTGAAGGCAGGCCCTGGGTCGGCCTACAGTTGCACTCGCAGCCCGCCCAGGAGATGTCGTTCCCGTCCGACCTGTCTGGAGCAACCCGGTGCCACTGGCAAGTGACCAGCCCTGATGCGCTGATGGATGGGTTCAGCGCGAGGCCGCTTGCCAACAGCCGCTCCATGGAATCCCATCCGCGAGTCCCGCCTCGGAACGTGCGTGGGGTGGCTTTTCTCACCGCCACTCATGGGCCGACCTCACTGGACTGACGACCCCGCATCGCGTCGACGCGGCCTGCGCGAAAGTCCCGTGGTGCCATGCCATAGCGCCGCCGGAACTGCTCGCCGAAGTTGGACAGCGTCGGAAAACCGCAGGCCTGCGCGATCTGCGCGATGGGTTCGCGGCCCTGCATCAGGCACAGGGCCGCCCAGCCGCAGCGTGCGTCGTTCACGTAGGCGGTGAAGCTTTTGCCCACCTCGCGCCGAAAGAAGCGGCCGAAGGCCGCCGGGCTGACATGCGCCACCGCAGCGGCGTTCTCCACGGACAGTTCGTCGGCCAGATGCGCTTCGATCCAGCTGAGCACGCGGTCGGCGCGCCGGGGGCTGGGGCTGGCCCGGAGGGCGGCCGTGTGTGCTGCTGGCAGGGGTGCCGACAAGGCCCGCAGTTCCGCGACGCCTGCCAGCAAACAGCCCAGCACCTCGATGAACACCGCCACACGGCGTTGCGCCGTTGCGCCAGGCAAGCGGCCGAGGAGGCTCTGCACCTCAGCGCGTGTGCCGCCCAGCACCTCCACGCCCGCAGCGGCTTGCACCAGCAGCGGCGCGACCGCCTTGAGCTCGGGGAGCCCACAGCGCACGAGCCAGTCGGGAGGAAACTGCAGCACCGTCGCCGCGCACCCCTGCGGCGATTGCACGCCCCGGCTGGCCCACATATGTGGGGTCTCGCTGCCCACCAGCACGAGGTCCCCGTCGAAGAAGGGCTCCACGCTGTCGCCCACCCAGCGCAGGCCCTGCCCGCGCTCGATCCAGGTCAACTCGAAGTGCCCATGGCGGTGCAAGCCGCCGCGGAAGGCGGGCAGTTCGAGGTGCATGCAACGCAGCGACTCCTCGGAGTGGTGTATCGACTCGCGGGCAATCCTCATGGTCGTTCAAGGGTGTAGGGGGCACAGGGCTTACCCCGGATCCTGAGGGTATGAAAACCGGCATTTCAGGCGCTCCGGCAGGATGATTTGCCGGTCGGGCACCGCGAGACTACCGGTTTTCAGCGGGGATGACCGCCGATGAGCCGTGACTGGTGGCGCGGTGCCACCCTCTATCAGATCTACCCGCGCAGCTTCGCCGACGCCAACGGCGACGGCGTCGGCGACCTGGCCGGCGCGACGGCGAAGTTGCCCTATGTCGCTGGGCTGGGTGTCGACGGCATCTGGCTCTCGCCCTTCTTCACGAGCCCGATGCGCGACTTCGGCTACGACGTGGCCGACCACATGGACGTCGACCCGCTGTTCGGCACCGGGACCGACTTCGACGCCCTGCTGGCCGAAGCCCACCGTCTGGGCCTGAAGGTGGTCATCGACCAGGTGTGGAGCCACACCGCAGCCGAGCACCCTTGGTTCCAGGAGAGCTGCGCCAGTCGCGACAACGCGAAGGCCGACTGGTACGTGTGGGCCGACGCGAAGCCCGACGGCAGCCCGCCCAACAACTGGCAAAGCTGGATGGGCGGCCCGGCCTGGCGCTGGGAGCCGCGGCGGCGGCAGTACCACCTGCACAACTTTCTGCCGCAGATGCCCGACCTGAACTTCCACAGCCAGGCGGTGCAGAACGCAGTGCTGGGCATCGCGCGCCACTGGCTCGAACGCGGCGTGGACGGCTTCCGGCTCGACACCGCCAACCTCTACTTCCATAGCCGCGGCCTGCAGGACAACCCACCGTTGCCCGAAGGCCGACGTGGCGATGCGCCGGTGCTGATGCAGCAGCACCTGCACAACGCCGACCAGCCCGAGGCGCTGGCGTTCTTCGAACGGCTGCGCAGCTTGATGGACCATTACGGGGACGGCGGCCGCGCGCGCATGGCGGTGGCCGAGATCGGCGGCGCCGAGCCCCTTCCCACCATGGTGGCCTACACCCATGGTGCGCAGCGGCTGCACACCGCCTACTCGTTCGCCTTCCTGGGCGAGCGGCCCGGCGCCGAACAGGTGCTGCGCCACCTGGCGCCCTGGGGCGAAGGTATGGGCCGGCAGGCCTGGCCGAGCTGGGCCTTCTCCAACCACGACGCCCCGCGCGTGGCCTCGCGCTGGGGCGGCGGAGCAGCGGGGGCCTTCGCCTTCGGTGGCCGGGCCGACGCCGGGACTGCCGCCGCCGGGGCCACGCCCGTCACCTGGTTGGCGCTGCTGCTCACCTTGCGCGGCACGGTCTTTCTCTACCAGGGCGAAGAGCTGGGCCTGCCGCAGAGCACCCTGGCCTTCGAAGACCTGCGCGACCCCTATGGCCTGGCGAACTGGCCCTTGAACCCCGGCCGCGATGGCTGCCGAACCCCCTTCCCCTGGCAGGCCGATGCACCCCAGCTTGGCTTCAGCAGCGCGGCGCGCACCTGGCTGCCGCTGAATCCGGCCCACGCACCGCTGGCCGTCGACCGCCAGCAGGCAGACCCTGCCTCGACCCTGCACGCCGCGCGGCAACTGCTGGCGCTGCGGCGTGCGCACCCTGCGCTGCGCCTGGGCGACCTGCAAGCGCTGGTGGCCGAAGGCGATGTGCTGGTGCTGCGCCGCCAGCACGCCGATGCCGGCGGGTGCGATGCGCTGCTGCTGGCCTTGAACCTCGGCACCACCCACGCCACCGTATCCCTGCCCGAAGCGGTTGCTGAGACGACAGGCACGGCGCCGCTGTTCACACATGGGGGTGCGGCCCTCTACGGGCCGCAGCTGCACCTGCCCCCGGGCGCGGTGCTGTTCGTGCCGCTGACCTGAGCCAGCGCACCCCATGCCCTTCGCTTCACTCCAGACCATGAACACGCCAACCAACCCGATGAGCGGCGCCGCCCTCTGGCCCGATCTCGACAGTCCCTATGCCCTGCAGGCCACACAGATCGAGGCCTTCCGCCGCGATGGCTGCATCAAGCTCAAGCAGGTGCTCTCGCCCGAGACGCTGGCGCACTTCGGCCGCGAGATCACGCGGCTGACCATCGAACTCAACACCGAGAGCCGCCCGCTGGCCGAGCGCAGCACCTACGACCGTGCCTTCCTGCAGGTGATGAACCTGTGGGAGAGGAGCGCGCTGGTGGCCCGCTTCGTGATGGGCCAGCGGCTGGGGCGCGTCGCGGCCGAGCTGCTGCAGGTGCGCGGCGTGCGCCTGTATCACGACCAGAGCCTGTACAAGGAGCCCGGCGGCGGCATCACGCCGGCGCATGCCGACCAGTACTACTGGCCGCTGACCACCGACCGCACCGTCACCGCGTGGATCCCGCTGCAGGCCGTGCCCGCCGAGATGGGCCCGCTGGGCTTCTACGCCGGCAGCCAGGGCGTGGCCTTCGGGCGCGACCTGGGCATCAGCGACGAGAGCGAGGCCAAGATCAGCGAGAACATGGCCCGCCACGGCTTCCCCTTCGAGGTGGGGCCCTTCGAGCTGGGCGAGGTCAGTTTCCACCTGGGCTGGACCTTCCACAAGGCCGGGCCGAACGTCAGCGACCGACCGCGCTCGGTGATGACGGTGATCTACATGGACGCCGACATGCGCCTCGTGCCCGCGCTCAACGCCATCCAGGCCAACGACCGCGACCAGTGGTGCCCCGGTGCGCTCGAGGGCGAGGTCATCGCCACGCGCAAGAACCCGGTCATCTGGTCGCGTTGAGTCCGCACCGCATGGTCTTCCCCGCCCCCGACGGCGCAGCGCCGGCCTTGCAGGGCGCCGCCGCCATCGGCGATGGCTGCGGCGGCTTCGTCATCGAGCCGGTGTCGGTGCGCGCGCCCGCAGCCGGCGAGGTGCGCGTGCGGCTGACGGCCGCCGGCATCTGCCACACCGACCACGCCTCGCTGCAGTGGCCGGGCCCGCTGGTGCTGGGCCATGAAGGTGCGGGCGTCGTGGAGGGCGTGGGCGAAGGCATCACCCATCTTCGGCCTGGCCAGCCGGTGCTGCTGAACTGGGCCATCCCCTGCGGCCGCTGCCCCCAGTGCCAGCGCGGGCGCGGCTCGCTGTGCGAACGCACACATGGCGTCGACGCCACGCTGGGCCACAGTGCGCCGGCCCCGGGCCACACGCTGTGGCGCGGGCAGCCGGTGGAACGGTCGTTCAAGCTGGGCACCTTCGCCGAACACACGCTGGTGCGCGCCGAGGCGCTGACCGTGCTGCCCGTGCAACTGCCCGCACGCCACGCCTGCATCCTGGGCTGCGGCGTGATGACGGGCGTGGGCGCTGCGGTCAACGTTGCGCAGGTGCAGCCCGGCGACACGGTGGCCGTGGTGGGCTGCGGCGGCGTGGGTCTGAGCGTGGTTCAGGGCGCGCGGCTGGCGGGCGCGGCCCGCATCGTCGCCATCGACCGCCGGCCCGCGGCCTTGCAGCGCGGCGTGGCGCTGGGGGCCACGCACACGCTGGAGCCTGCAGCCGACGATGCGCAAGGCGACCAGCTGGCCGCCGCCGTGCGCGCGCTGACCGAAGGCCGCGGCGCCGACCACGCCTTCGAAGCCACGGGCGTGGCCGCGCTCGCCTTCCTGCCGCTGAAGCTGTGCCGCAACGGCGGAAACGCCGTGCAGCTCAGCGGCGCGCACGGCCCGGTGAGCGTGGAGATGCCGCAGTTCTGGTGGGACAAGCGCTACCTGGTGCCGCTGTATGGCGGCTGCCAGCCCGAGCGCGACTTTCCGCGCCTCTTCGACTGGGCCGCGCGTGGCGAGCTGGTGCTCGACAGCCTGGTGACGCACACCTACCGCCTGGGCGAACTCGGCCAGGCGCTTGACGACATGCTCGCCGGCCGCAGCGCCAAGGGCGTGATCGTCTTCGACTGAGCCACCCCACGATGTTCCGCACCCTGGAAGTTTCCGACCCGGCCCTGTCGCCACCCGGCCTGCGCTTCGTCACCGTCAAGAGCGCGGCGCTGGGCCAGCGGGCCGACCTGCTGCTGTTCGTGCCACCGCAGGCGGCCGCGCTGCAAGACGTGCCGCTGGTGCTGCTGCTGCACGGCGTGTACGGCTCGCACTGGTCCTGGGCCTTCCAGGGCGGCGCGCACCTCACCGCGCAGCGGCTCATCGACGCGGGCGAGATCCCGCCCCTGGTGCTGGCCATGCCCAGCGACGGCCTGTGGGGTGACGGCTCGGGCTACGTGCCCCATGCCGGGCAGGACTTCGAACGCTGGATCGTCGACGAGGTTCCCGCCGCGGCGCGCGCTGCCTGCAGCGCGTGCAGCGAGGTTTCGCCGCTCTTCATCGCGGGCCTGAGCATGGGCGGCTTCGGCGCGCTTCGGCTGGCCGGCAAGCATCCACATCGCTTCGTGGCCGCGGCCGGGCATTCGTCGGTGACCGAATCCGTGCAGCTCGACACGCTGCTGGCCGAGACCCGCGCCGGCTGGGCTGCGGCGCCGGTGGACACCACTGTCATCGTCTCGCTCCGCGACGCCGAAGGACCGCTGCCCGCGCTGCGCTTCGACTGCGGGCGCGACGACCCTTTCATCGACGCCAACCGCAAGCTACACGCCGAACTGCAGGCCGCCGGCATCGCGCACGAATACGCCGAGCACGACGGCGGACACGGCTGGGCCTACTGGGCGCAGCACCTCGAAGACACGCTGCGCTTCTTCGGCAAGACCCTCACGAACCGGACCCCGACACCATGAACCCGTTGGCGCTGAATTCGTTGGCGGTGACCACCAGGCGCTGGCTGCTGGCATTGGCCCTGGCTGCAACGGCAAGCACCGCCGCAGGCCGCGGCGACCTCACGCGCCACGTCGACCCCTTCATCGGCACCGATGGCACCGGCCACGTCACGCCGGCGGCGATGGTGCCCTTCGGCATGGTCGCCCCCGGCCCCGATAACGCCGACCGCGGCTGGAGCTACAGCAGCGGCTACCAGTTCCGCGCGCCGCGCATCCTGGGCTTTTCCAACACGCACATCAGCGGCGCGGGCATCCCCGAACTGGGCGACGTGCTGCTGATGCCCGCCGCCGGCACACGCTGGACGGCCCAGAGCACCGACTTCTCGGCCGCGCCCGACAAGAAGACCGAGAGCGCGCGCCCGGGCGTCTACCGCGTCACGCTGCCCGGACACGGCGTGCGCGTGGAACTCACCAGCACGCAGCGCGTGGCCGTGCACCGCTACACATTCACGCAGGCCGGCCGCGTGCAGGTGCTGGTCGACCTGCAGCACGGCCTGCTCTTCGGAGAAGGGCCGCGTGTCACGCAGGCAAGCTCCGGTGTCGACGCCGCGCGTGGCGAGCTGACTGGCACCACGCACGCGAAGAACTGGGTCGAACGCGAGGCTTCGTTCATCGTGCGCTTCGACCACCCCATCGCGCGCGTGACCACATTGCCGCCGCGCGATGGCGACAAGGCAGCGCGCTACCTGCTCGATTTCGACCTCGGTACCGGTCGCGTGATGCACGCCCGCGTGGCCCTGTCCACCGTGGATGTGGGCGGCGCGCGCCGCAACCTGGCCGTGGACGCCGACAGGCCTTTCGATGGGGTGCGCGCCGCGGCCGATGCGCAGTGGCAGCGGCTTCTGTCGCGCATCCAGATCGACGCCGATGCGCGCTTCAAGAAGATCTTCTACTCGGCGCTGTACCGCACGTTGCTGCACCCCAGCGACATCGCCGATGCCGACGGCCGCGTGCGCGGCCCCACGGGCCAGGTGATGGCCGCGCCCGGCGGCGTGTACTACAGCACCCTGAGCCTGTGGGACACCTTCCGCGGGGTGCACCCGCTGTTCACGCTGCTGGTGCCCGAGCGCGTGCCCGGCTTCGTGCAGACGATGCTGGCCCACCACCGCGCGATGGGCTATCTGCCGCTGTGGACGGCCTGGGGCCGCGAGACGCACACCATGATCGGCAACCCTGCGCTGCCGGTGATCGCCGACGCGGTGGCCAAGGGCTTCCACCGCCAGGGCGAGGGCTTTGACCTGCAGGACGCGCTGCAGGCCATGGTCGAGACGTCCACCCTGCCGCGCCCCCAGGCCCCCGAGTGGGCGCAGCGCGACTGGAATGCCTATGAACAATTCGGTTACATCCCGCTGGACCGTATCGGCAACGAATCGGTGAGCAAGACGCTGGAACTCGGCATCGGCGACGACGCCGTGGCGCGTGTGGCGCGCGTCGCGGGCCGCACCGACGTGGCCGAGCGCTTCGCCCGGCGCGCCCAGGGCTGGCGAGCGCTGTGGGACGCACAGACGCAGATGATGCGCGGCAAGGACAGCACCGGCCGCTGGCGTGAGCCCTTCGACCCGCTGGTGCCCACCAGCCCGATGAACAACCCGGGCGACTACACCGAGGCCAACGCCTGGCAGTACACGCTGACGCCCGCGCTGCACAACCCGGCCGGCCTGGTGGCGCAGATGGGCGGCGCAGCGACCTTCGGGGCCTGGCTGGACCGCTTCTTCAGCGTGCAGGCGCCGGGGGACAACAAGCACCTGGGCCAGGAGGCGCTGATCGGCCAGTACGCCCACGGCAACGAGCCCAGCCACCACATCGCCTACCTCTACGCCTGGAGCTCGGTGCCCGAGAAGGGTCCAGAGCTGATCCGCCGCCTCGTGCACAGCTTCTACGGCAGCGGTCCCGACGGCATCATCGGCAACGACGACTGCGGGCAGATGAGCGCCTGGCTGGTGCTGTCCACGCTGGGCATCTACCCGGTGGTGCCGGCCTCGGGCACCTATGTGGCCGGCGTGACGCTGGTGCGCCGAGCCTCATTGGCGCGGGCCAACGGCACGCGGCTCGTGATCGCGCCCGGCCGGCGCCCCGGGGTGTGGCTGGACGGGAAGCGTTTGGACCCGAAGGCGCTGCCGCACGCCGCGCTGCTGCAGGCGCGACGGCTCGAAGTGGGGGCTGCGCGATGAGCCGCCGCCTGCATCAGTGGCAGGCCACGCTATGCGCAGCCCTGCTGGCCGCCATCGTGTTCCCTGCGGCTGCGCAGCACCGCGGCCTGAAGCTGCACGTGCCCTCGCCCGACTGGCGCGATCAGGTCATCTACTTCGTGCTCACCGACCGCTTCGACGATGGCAACCCGCGCAACAACGAGCAGGGGCTCGGCGAATACAACCCGCGCCAGGGGCACATGTACAGCGGCGGCGACATCGACGGCATCCGCCGCCGGCTCGACTACGTGCAGGCCCTGGGCGCCACCGCCGTCTGGCTGACGCCGCCGGTGCTCAACCAGTGGCACGACCGCACGCACGGCTTCTGGGGCTACCACGGCTACTGGGCCGCCCACTTCAAGCGCATGGACCCGCACGTGGGCACGCTGGCGGAGTACCAGCGCCTGTCGGATGCGCTGCACCGCCGCGGCATGTACCTGGTGCACGACGTGGTGGTCAACCACACCGGCAACTTCTTCAGCTACGGCCCCGGTTGGCGAGCCGACGACCCGGCGGCCGACTTCCGCCCCAACACCGGCTCGCGCCCGATGTCGCGCCCGCTGCAGGCGCCCTTCCACCTGAACGACCCGCGCCGCGCCGAAGACCGCCGCGCCGGCATCTACCACTGGACGCCGGAGATCCGCGACGTCACGGTGCGCGACGAGGAGCTGAACTTCCAGACCTCGGGCCTGGACGACCTGAACACCGAGAATCCGCGCGTGCGTCGCGCCCTGCGCGACAGCTTCGGCTACTGGATCCGCGAGGTGGGCGTGGACGCATTCCGCATCGACACCGCGTACCACGTGCCGCCCGAGTTCTTCGAGGACTTCCTCTACGCCCAAGACCCGCAAGCCCCGGGTGTGGCCCATGTGGCGCGGCGCACCGGGCGGCGTGACTTCCTGGCCTTCGGCGAAGGCTTCGGCATCGATCCCCCGGGCCAGACCCGGTACACGCGCAAGCTGGAGAGCTACATCCGGGGCGAGGACGGCCGCCAGCGCCTGGCCGGCATGCTCAACTTCCCGCTCTACGCGGGCCTGGTGGATGTCTTCGCGCGCGGCCGGGCGCCGGCCGAGCTGCAGCGCCGCGTGCAGCACATGGTGGCCGCCGACGCGCGCGGCATCGACCCGCGGCGGCTGCCCAGCTTCATCGACAACCACGACGTCGACCGCTGGCTGGCCGTCAGCGGCGAGCCGGCGATGAAGCAGGCGCTGCTGGCGCTGATGACACTGCCCGGCATCCCGGTGCTGTACTACGGCACCGAGCAGGGGCTGGTGGAGCAGCGCGCGTCGATGTTCGCTGCCGGCTGGGGCTCGGGCGGGCGCGACCGCTTCGACACCCAGGCACCGCTGTTCCGCTACACGCAGGCGGCGGTGGCGCTGCGCAAGGCCCACCGCGGCTTCTCGCGCGCGCTGCCGCAGCCACTGCAGGCCGGCGGCGCCGGGCCGGGCGTGCTGGCCTGGCGCAACGTGCACGAGGGGCAGACGCGCATCGTGCTGTTCAACACCGCTGATGCGCCGCGCTTTGCCGACAACCTAGAGGTCGGCCAGTCGCAGGCGCGCTTGCGGCGCCTGTTCGACATCCACGCCGACACGCCCGCGGCCCTGCCACCCGAACTGCAGGCCGACGCGCAGGGCCGCGTGCACCTGAGCCTGCCGCCCCGCAGCGGCACAGTGTGGGCGGTGGAAGCCTCATCACCCAAGACCGCGGCCGAGGCCGCGCCAGCGCACATGCTGCGCCCGCAGCTCGACGCGTTGCCCGCCGAAGCGGTGCAGGGTGATTTCGACATCACCGGACGTGCACCACCCGGCGCACAACTCGAACTCATCGTCGACGGCGATGCCGATCGCGCCCAGCGTGTGGTGGCGGGGCCCGACGGGCGTTTCAGTGCCCGCATCGACACCCGCCGCATGACCGACCCGTCGCTGCTGCACCGCCTGGTGCTGCGCGCCAGCGGCACGGCCGCCGATGCTGGCGTCAGCGAGGCCGCCACCTTCCGCGTGGCCCTGCCCTGGCGTGTGCTGGCCGACGTACCGCAGGGTGAAGCCACCGGCGGCGGCCCGCAGGGCCGCTACATCTACCCCACGCACGAGAGCTACACCCGCCAGATGGACCTGCGGCGCACGCGCGTGCTGTCCGCCGGCGGCGCCCTGCGCATCGAGCTGGAGATGGCCGACCTGACGCGCGTCTGGGGGCCGGCCAACGGCTTCGACCACGTGGCCTTCTCGGTCTTCATCGAACTGCCCGGCCGCAGCGATGGCGCGCGGGCGATGCCGGGCCAGGATGCCGAGCTGCCCGAGGGCATGCGCTGGCACCTGCGGCTGCGCGCCCACGGCTGGAGCAATGCGCTGTTCGGCCCTGAAGGTGCAGGGACGGGCGCCGACGGCGCCGCAGACGGCCGCAGCATCACGCCGGCCGCCGAGATCGACACCGACGCCGCCCGGCGCACCGTGCGCTTCACCATCCCCAGCGAGTCCCTGGGCGACCCGGCCAGCCTGAACGGCGCCCGCATCTTCATCAGCACCTGGGACTGGGACGGCGGCTGGCGCCCACTGGCGCCTGCGGCGGGCAGTTTCACCGTGGGTGGCGGCGACCCCAAGGCGCCCAAGGTGTGGAGCGCCAGCCCCGTGATCCGCCTGCCCTGAAAGCCCCCGATGCTCGATGCCCAGAAGGGCCTGTCCACCGGCTTCCTCATCCTGCTAAGCCTGCCCACCGCGGCCGTCGGCTTTGCCTTGTCGTCGGGTATCGCCACCACGACCTGGCTGCTGAGCACGCGCTACAACCTGCACCTGGAGAACATCGCGCTGATCTGGCTGATGGGGCCGCTGATGGGGCTGCTGGTGCAGCCCCTCGTCGGGGTACTGAGCGACCGCACCTGGCTGATGAAGGGCCGCCGGCGACCCTATCTGCTGGCTGGCGGCGTAGCGGGCGCGGCCTCGACCTACGCCATGCTGGAACTGGACAGCATTGCCACCGCCACCGGCCTGAGCTTGATCGCCGTGGCGGTGCTGGTGGCCCTGGTGGCCGACCTTGCCACCAACGTCACCTTCAACCCGGCACGATCGCTGGTGGCCGACCTCACGCCCGAGGGGCCGGCCCGCGTGCGCGGCTATGCCTGGATGCAGACGGTGTCGGGCGTGCTGGGCATCAGCGCGTACCTGATCTCGATCTTCTTCGGCAACCTCGCCCTGGTGCTGGTCACCGTGGCCGTGGTCTTCTTCCTGACGCTGCTGCCGCTGCTATTCATCGAGGAGACGCCTCCTGCGACCATGGCAGCCGTGGCAGCACCTGCGGCAGCCGGCGCCGATGGCGCGGCGCGGCGGGCGACGGGCATGGCCGCCTTCAAGGCGCTGTGGCCGATGGTCGGCTTCCTGGTCTACGGCGTGTTCGTCGCCGTCGACAAGCTCGTCTTCGGCGACGCCCTGGCGGCCTGGGCCGTTCCCCTGTTCCTGGCGACGGTAGGGCTGACGCTGTTGTGGGGCATCGTCATCGTCTGGCAGGGCCGCAAGCTGCCTTCCAGCCAGAACCGGCTGACTACCATGCTGTTGGGGCACGGCTTCGCATGGCTGGGCGTGCAGAGCATGTTCGTGATGAGCTTCTTCTACGTGCGCGACTTCGTGGTGCCGCCGGCGGGTGCTTCGGTGCTGGCCGACGGTCTGTACCACCTGGCGAACAGCGCCGCGGCGACGACCGCCACGTCGGCCGGCGATACCGCCGGCCGCATTCTGTCGATGGGCTTCCTGTTGCTGAACCTGGTGGGTGCGGCGCTGCCTGTACTGGTGCTTAAGCCGCTGTGCCTGCGCTTCGGCAAGGTCCATGTGCACCGCAGCGCCATGGGCCTCATGGCTGCCGCCTATGCCTTCATCCTGCTGACACCGACGAACGAGGTCTTCTACTACCTGGGCATGCTGCTGTGCGGCATCGGCTGGTCGTCGCTGATCTCCATTGTCTTTGCCATCTACTCGGAGTCGGTCGACTCCCGCGAGATGGGCGTCAGCATGGGCGTCTTCAACTCCAGCTTGGTGCTGCCGGCGCTGGCAGTCCCCGGGCTGCTGAAACTGTCGGATGCCCTGGACCAGCACCGCTGGGTGTTTGCGCTGTTCGCTGTCTGTCTCGCGCTGTCGTTCGTCTTCTGGTGCGCTGTGTCTGAGCGTGAGACTGCCTGTGCAGGGCCCGTTGAGTGAGGATTCATCTCTACGCGTTGGGTTGCCTACAGGTAGCGGTACACAGCAGGCGCACGCTTGAGGTCCACCATGTCGCACCTGCCGAAGTGGAAGTCGCTTTCTGGGCGTGCGCTCGGCTGCCGTTCCCTGACGCCAGACCTTGGCGTGCACGTCTCGATACGATTCAACGAGTGTTCGAGCCAATGTGAAACCAGCTTCGGGCGTGTCAGTGTCCGCTTGGTGGCGTCCTGTTTGCTTTACCGAGGGGCAGCACTGGGTCGCTATGCAAAGCTTTGCATAGCGACCCCTATGTATAGGTCTCAACTATGCGTAGGTGCGCGGCGCCGAGTACAGCCGCCAGCTATGCCGGCATCTGTTTCCAGCCACCGCGGTCTTTTACATAGTCACAGGCTGCGCAGGAACTTCATCAGGTCGTCGTCGGCTCGGAAGCGCTGGAGCTTGATGTCCGGCGCCTCCAGGCGCGCCAGCGCCTTCTCCTTCATCTCCAAGTTGTCCTCCACGTAACGGTGCGTCGTGTTCGTGCTCTCGTGTCCGAGCCACAGGGCGATGATGTTGAAGGGCACGCCGCTTTGCAGCAGGTGCATTGCGGTCGTGTGCCTGAGGCTGTGCGGCGAGACCCGCTTGGTCTTCAGGCTCGGCTGCTCGGCCGACGCACGGTCGACGGCGAGGGCCAGTCGCTGTGCGACGTTGCACCTCGTCATCGGATGGCCAGATCGATTGGGTAGCAGCGCAGCCGGGCCACGCAAGTCGGGGTTGGCATGCAACCATGCGCGCACGGCCGCAGCGGTCGACTTCCACAGCGGCACCGAGCGATCCTTGCGGCCCTTGCCATGCAAGTGCACGCAAGCCGCACCGTCCAGCACCACGTCGACGACGCGCACCCCGACGATCTCCGACACGCGCGCGCCGGTGTTGTAGAGCAGGCTCAGCAGCAGATGGTCGCGCTGCGATGTCCAGTCGCTGCCGGGCTGCCCCAGCACGGCGATCATCTCCGGCCGCGTCAGGTGCCCGAGCAGCGGCCGCTCGAAGCGCTTCATCGGCACGGCCATGACCTGTTCGACGGCGTGCAGTGCGCTCACGTCGCGGCGCCCGGCGAACCTCAAGAACGACCGCAGTGCCGTTAGCCGCAGGTTGCGGCTGCGCACCGAGTTGTGCCGCTCGCGTTCCAGGTGGGCCAGGAACTTGAGGACCAGCTCCGGCGTGATGTCCGTCAGCTGCAGCTTCGTCGGTGCCTTGACCAGTTGGTCAGTCGCATACGCCAGGAACAGCGTCATCGCGTCGCGGTAGCTGGCCACCGTCCGCGGGCTCAGCGCACGCTGCTCCACCAGGTACTCGGTGAAGAACTGCTGCACCAGTGCCGGGAAGCCTGGGGGAGAGCCCTTGCGCAGGCGTGGCTCAGACATGGCTGAGCTCCGGCATGCACGACTCGAAGCGCTTGGCCGCCACCGCCATCAACTCCGGCACCGCCTGCAGGTACCAGTAGGTGTTGGTGACCATCGCGTGCCCGACGTAGGTCGACAGCGCGAGCATTGCCTCGTCCACGTCGACGCCATGCTGCTGCCACAGCAGGATGCGCCTGACTACAAAGGTATGCCGCAGGTCGTGGATGCGCGGCGCGTGGTGGGTGCCGCGGTTGATCCAGCCCAGTTCCGTGCGCAGCGTGGCGAAAACGCGCTCTACCTGATGCCCGCTGATCGGCTTGCCGAACAGGCGTCCGCGCGTGCCGATGAAGAACGGTGCGTCGTCGTCGCGTGATGCACCGGCCACGTCGCGCGTCCAGCGGTAGCGTCCCAAGGCCTTGGCCGTGCTGGGATGCAGCGGCACTTGGCGCGACTTGGCGAACTTGGTGCGACGGATGCTCAATACACCCCGACGCAGATCGACATCGGCGACGGTCAACGACAGCGCCTCGGACAGGCGCAGCCCGCAGCTGGCGATCAAGCCGAACAGCGTCTCGTAGACCAGACCGCGCAGCCCCGGGCTGGGCCCAAGTTCGCGCGCAGCAGCCAGCAACTGCTGCACTTCCTCGGTGCTGTAGATGTGCGGCGCCTGGCGCTCGGGCAGCCGGCCGAAGATGGTGTCGTCGGGCACCTCGGTGGCCGGCTCGAACGGTCTTGCGCACGAGGTCTGGCCCGATCAACTGCTCGCGCGGCGTCATGTGCCGGGCGAAGACCATCCGATGGCGGGTCTTCGGCCGTCCGTCCCGCAGGTGCGGCGCAAGGTGACGGTGCCGGCTTGCCAGTCGATGTCGTCCATGCTCAGGCGTGCAACCTCGCCGCTGCGCAAGCCCAGGTCGAGCATGCAGCGCACCATCGCATCGGCACGCCGCATCGACGGCCCGCTCTGGCC
>CAILKA010000315.1 GCA_903834645.1 uncultured beta proteobacterium | reverse complement strand
TGCCGACGCGCTGCTGGTCAAGGCCGGCTCGGGCCTGGCCACCTTTGGCAACCCCACCAGCGCCGGCGTGCCGGCCGAAGTGGCGCAGCACACCGTCGTCCTCGAATACAACAACCTCACGCAACTCGAAGAAGCCTTCAGCCTGCATGGCAAGGACATCGCCTGCCTGATGATCGAGGCGATCGCCGGCAATATGAACTTTGTGCGCGCCAGCGTGCCCTTCATGACGCGGCTGCGCGAGCTGTGCACGCAGCACGGCGCGCTGCTCGTGTTCGACGAGGTGATGACGGGCTTTCGGGTGGCGCTCGGTGGGGCGCAGAGCGTGTACGCGCAGCTGATCCCGGGCTTCCGGCCGGACATGAGCGTCTTTGGGAAGGTCATCGGCGGCGGGATGCCGCTGGCGGCCTTCGGCGGCCCCCGGGATGTCATGGGCCGGCTCGCGCCGCTGGGGCCCGTCTACCAGGCAGGCACGCTGTCGGGCAACCCGGTGGCCACCGCGTGCGGCCTGGCGACGCTGCGCGAGATCGCACGCCCGGGCTTCTACGAGGCGCTGGCCGCGCGCACGCGCGCACTCGTCGAAGGCCTGGAGTCGGCAGCCCGCCATGCGGGGGTGCCACTGTGCGGCGACAGCCAAGGCGGCATGTTCGGCTTCTTCTTCGGCTCCACGCTGCCTCAGAACTACGGCCAGGTGATGGCCACCGACCAGGCGCGCTTCAACCGCTTCTTCCACGGCATGCTCGCGCGTGGTGTCTACCTGGCTCCGGCCTTGTACGAGGCAGGCTTCGTGAGTGCCGCGCACAGCGAGGCGGACATCCAGGCCACGCTGGCGGCGGCGGCCGAAGCGCTCGCGGACTGAGGCCAGGGCCGACCGGACCGGCTCCAGGCTCCTCAGGCGGGGCCCGAGCGCAAGCCGTACACCCCGCCGCCGGCCACCCACAGGTACTCGGCGCGCAGCACAGCCTCCCCGCGCTCCCCGGCGAAGGTGAAGCCCAGCACCCCCAGCGTGTCGCCGTTGCGGATCTCGGGGACCTTCCAGGCCTGCATGCGGGTCAGCGGCGCAAGCTCGACCATCCAGCGCCGGTCACGGCGTGTCGGCAGGCGCGCCGCCTTCAGCAGCGCCGCACCGTCCACGCTGGCCTGCTGCGCCGGCAGCGTGCGGGTGGCCAGGTCCGCCGGAAGCCTGGGGTCGGCGCTGACCTCGAGTTCGAGCTCGACGTGAGGATTGCGCCACGCCACCTTCGCGGCACGGCCCTCCAGGAAGAGCGGGCGCTCCAGGTCGAAGCTGCTCCAGCCATGGTGGGCGCGGGCTGCCGCAGCGGGCAGTGCGAGGCAGGCAGCGAACAGGGTGCGACGGTTCATGGCGAGCCCTTCCTCAGGCGTAGGCAATCCAACGGCCCGAGATGATCGCGCCGATCCAAAGGCCGAGCGAGACGAGGGTCTGCGCGCGCGCCAGGGTGTCCAGGCGCTGCAGCCCGCCACGGGCGTGAAAGAGCGCGGCGTTCGTGCCGGCCAGCGCGAGCAGCCCGAGCTTGAGCACGAAGCTGCGGTTGGCCAGCAGCTCCAGGGGCTGCGAGGCGAACATCAGCAGCCCTGAGGCGGCAGCCAGGGAGAAGCCGGCCAGGGCCAGGCCCAGCGACAGCCGAGCCAGCGCCGGCACCGGCAGCTCGCTCGCCGCCCCCCAGACACGCAGCTCGAGCGCCACCAGGTTGCCCAGCAGCAGTGCGATGCCCGCGATGTGCACCACCTCCAGCGCCGGATAGGCCCAGGCGCTGGTGGCGATCCAGGACAGTGCAGCGGGGGAGGCGAGCGTGGACATGGTGGCGGAGGCGAGGCCAGGAGTGTCGCCCGGCGCGCGGCCAGTTCGATGCCTAGAATCCCCGCCCCATGCACCTGCACATCCTGGGAATCTGCGGCACCTTCATGGGCGGCATCGCAGCCATCGCTCGCGAGGCCGGTCACCGCGTCACCGGCTGCGACGCCAATGTCTACCCGCCAATGAGCGAGCAGCTGCGCGCGCTCGGCGTGGAGCTGATCGAGGGCTTTGGCGCCGAGCAGCTGGCCCTGGCGCCCGATGTCTTCGTCGTGGGCAACGTCGTCACGCGCGGCAAGCACCCGCTGATGGAGGCGATCCTCGATGCCGGGGCACGCTACACGAGCGGGCCGCAGTGGCTGGCAGAGCACGTGCTGCAGGGCCGGCACGTGCTGGCCGTGGCCGGCACCCATGGCAAGACGGGCACCACCTCGATGCTCGCCTGGATCCTCGAGGACGCGGGCCTGGAGCCCGGCTTCCTCGTGGGCGGGGTGCCGCTGAACTTCGGCATCTCGGCCCGTCTCGGGCGTGGCACGCACTTCGTGATCGAGGCCGACGAGTACGACACCGCGCTCTTCGACAAGCGCAGCAAGTTCGTGCACTACCGGCCGCGCACGGTGATCCTCAACAACCTCGAGCACGACCACGCCGACATCTTCCCCGACCTGGCCGCCATCGAGACGCAGTTCCACCACCTCGTGCGCACGGTGCCTTCTTCCGGGCGCATCGTCGTCAATGCGCGTGACGAGGCCCTGCAGCGCGTGCTGCAGCGCGGCTGCTGGACGCCCGTGCAGCGCTTCGGCACGAGGCGCGAGGAGCCGTCAGGGCTGTGCGCACGCGGCGAGCCGCACGCCTTCGACGTGCTGCGCGGCAGCCTGAAGATCGGCCGCGTGGAGTGGGAGCTTGCCGGCGAGCACAACCAGATGAACGCGCTGGCAGCCATCGGCGCGGCCGAGCACGCCGGCGTGGCGCCGCAGCGTGCGGCCGAGGCGCTCGGGCGCTTTCGCAACGTGCGTCGGCGCCTGGAACTGCGCGGCGAGGCACGCGGCGTGCGCGTCTACGACGACTTCGCTCACCACCCCACCGCCATCCGCACCACCGTGGGCGGGCTGCGGCGCAAGGTCGGCGCTCAGCGCATCCTGGCCGTCGTCGAGCCGCGCTCCAACACGATGAAGCTGGGCACCATGAAAGCGCAGCTGCCCTGGGCGCTGGAAGACGCCGACCTGAGCTTTTGCCTGCAGGGTGACTACGGCTGGAACGCCAGCGATGCCCTGGCCCCCATGGGGCCGCTGGCGGTGGTGTGCCACGACGTGGGCACGCTGGTGGCCCGCATCGTGCAGGCCGCCCGCCCGGGCGACCACGTGCTGTGCATGAGCAACGGCAGCTTTGGCGGGATCCACGACAAGCTGCTCGAGGCGCTCGGCCGCTGAGGCCGCGCGCCCCGAGGCGGCTTCACATCCGCACCATCGTCGCGCGCAGGGCCTCCGTAAGGCCCGCCAGGCTGTCCATCAGGTGGGCACGGGTCTCGACCGAGCCCTTGCCCGCCTTCACGGCACGCTCGAGATCGGCCTTGAGCGTGCTGGCATGCATCCGCACGAGGCTCAGTGCGTCGGGCGGCAACGTGGGCGAGCCACGCGTGAGCAGGCCCTGCACGCGCCGCAGGTGTTCGCGCTGCAGGTTGCGCCGCATGCGGTCGATCTCCTGGCCAGCGGGCAGCTCGCTCCATACCGCCTTGTTCAGCGTCTCGTAGACCTCGCTCAGGGAGAGCAGGTCCCGCGCCTGCGCCGCAGGCGCCATCAAGGGCAGCTCGAGCACGCGCTGCGCGGTACCCGCCGACATCAGACGGTCCAGCGCCTGCGACTGCAGTTGAAGCACGATCGCGGGGATGCTGACCGGGCCACTGCGCTCCCACTCGTTGTAGTCGGGAGAGAGGCTGGCCAGGAACTCCGGCCGGAAGCGGAAGCTGTCGACGCTGAACACCTCACGCCCCAGGAAACGCAGGGCCTCGCGCTGCTTGGCGGGGTCCACGGGGCGGTAGCTGGGCCGACCGCTGCCCGGCAGGTCGCGCACCGTGTGCAGGCCACCCACGTACTTGGCCGCCAGCGCGGGCAGGTCGCGCAGCTGGCGAAAGCCGCTGAGCAGCGAGCGCCGCTGGCGCTGCGGATCCTCGCCCGCGGCGGGCTGGCGGGCCTGCACCCGGGCCCACAGCTCCTTGGACAGTGCCAGGCGCTTCTGGTACCAGGCCAGCGGATCGTCGCCCAGGTCGAAGCGGTTGGCCAGCGGATCCAGGCCGTCGCTGCCGAAGCCGCCCGCATCCGCGTCGTCGGCAAAGGCCAGCGCCGGCTCGGTGCTGCGCGCGGCGATGCGTCCGAGCTCCTCGGCTTCGCGTGCCGCGTCGATCGGCTTGTAGGCGTACTCGATCACCCAGTAGTCGTAGGCACCCAGCGTGGAGTTGTTGTAGGCCGCCTCGCGCTCTCCCTGCAGCGGGATGTTGTAGGGGTTGTAGTCCATCACCGAGCCGGAGATCCCGCGCGCCTCGGTGTAGGCCTTGTCCTGCAGCTGCTCGCGCGTCAAGGTGGTGGAGGCCTTGAAGTTGTGCTTGAGCCCGAGCACGTGACCCACCTCGTGCATGATCGTGTCCTTGATGACCGCATGCACGAAGGCCTCTGCCTGGGGGCTCTCGGGGTCGAGTGCGCCACGCGCCTCCAGGAGGTCGAACGCGAAGTGCATCTGGGCGGCCGCCTCGTGCGCATAGGTGCAGGCCTGCTCGCCCTGGCGCCCGGGGCCCCAGGCCGCCATGAGCTGCGCCAGCCGATCGTCCGAAGACAGGCCGCGGTCCTCCACCACGAAGCGCCGTGCGCCGGTGGCAAAGACATCGCTCATGCCGATGTCCGCGTCAAGAATCTCGCCGGTGCGCGGATCGGTGTGGCTCGGGCCGATCGCGAACCCCACGTCTGCGCCGACGAACCAGCGGATCGAGGCGTGCGTGGCGTCCATGTTGTCCCAGTCGGCGTCGTCGGGCTGCTGCCGCGCGACGATCGCCTGGCGGAACCCGATGCGCGCGAAGGCCTTGTTCCACTCGAGCACGCCCTCCTCCACCGCCTTGCGGTAGCGCGGCGGAATGTTGCGGTCGAGCCAGAACGTGATCGGCTGCACGGGGTCGGACACCTCGGCCTGCGGATCCTTCTTCTCGAGCCGCCAGCGGTTGACCAGGTGCACGCGCGGGTTGGGCCGCAGTTCGGACATGTCGGTGTAGGCATCCGTGAAGTGCCCCAGGCGCGGATCGGCCCGGCGCGCGGTCATCGGCTGCTCGGGCAGCGCACGGAAGTTGTAGACCACCGTCATGAAGAAGCTGCGCGCATCGGGAACCGTGCGCGGCGGCGTGGGCGTGGGCATCGGAACCGGTGACGGCGAGGGCGCGTTCATCCACGACGGCAGCGGCAGGCGCGGCGTGGAGAAGTGCATGCGCGCCGTGAGGCTCGTCTGGCCGCGGTCGACGCGAGCGGCCTCGAAGTGGGAGTTGCCGCGGTCGGGCTGGTAGCTCATCCGGAAGGCGGCCTCGATGCGCGTCGTCAGGCCCGCGACATCGCCCAGCAGGCCCGCCGGCTCGAAGAGCACCGACTTGCGCTCCGGGTGCTCGGCGCTGGCCACCGCCCCCGACAGCAGCAGGCTCGGCGAGAAGGCCTGCTCGGTGGCCAGGCGGTCACCGGCGGCGGTGGCCCGGAACTGGGTGTTCAGCGCGATGAGTTGCAGCTGGTTGCCCACGCGGCGCCACTCGACCAGCAGGTCGCGCCCCATCTGGCTGGCGTACAGGCCGCGCTCGCCCAACGCGTTCGAAACGTTCCAGGTGAAGAGGAAGGGCTGGCCGATGCGCTCCTTCGGAATCTCGAGCCACACCTTCTCGTCCTTGCGCCACACCGGCAGGAAGCCGTCTTGCTGCTTGGCATCCTTGATCACGTCGGCGAAGGGACGCGGTGCGGCGGGATCACCGCCGGGCCGCACCGGGGTGGCGCCACCTGCAGCCGCCGTGGGCGCAGCGGCCGTCGAACCCGGCGCGGCGGCCGGGGAGGAGCCCGTGCGGGATCCGGAGGCAGAGGCTTCGCGGGCACCGCCGCGCGCAGCCGCCGAGGCCGCCCCCGCCACAGGGCTGGGTCGCGCTTGCGCGCTTGCAGCCGGCAACGCGGCGGCAGGGGCAGGCGCAGTACCTGCAGACGGCCCGGCAGGAGCAGCGGCGGTGGGGGCCGGGGACTGCGTGGCTGCACAGGAAGCCAGCAGCGCTGCGCTCACCAGCGCGGCTGCCGCCGGATGAAGGGCGCGCCGATGCGCGTTCGAGGCTGCGGGGAGGACGGGTCGCTTGGGCATGGGCAGGGCGTCGGTCTCGAGGCTCGGATACGGAGGGCGAGGACCGGATTCCAGACCTCGCAGACGAGGCGAAACGGGCGGCATGGGCCGGCCCGTGGCGCGGAAAATCGGCCAGTATGCCGGCAAGCGGGGCTTCGTGCGCGCCGGCACCCCGGCGCCGCCCGCCACAGCCAGGTTCGCCGCCTCCAGCCGATAGACTGCACGGTGATGACGCCTGCGCCTGGACAGACCACGCAACGCCTGCTCTACCTGCACGGCTTTCGCTCGTCACCGCGCTCCTTCAAGGCGCAGCGCCTGGGCGCCTGGCTGGCCGCCCACCGTCCCGGGCTCACCTGGTGCTGCCCGCAGCTGCCGCCCTCCCCGCGCGAGGCGATGGCGCTGGCGCGGGAACTCACCGCGCACTGGCCGCATGCCGGCAGCGCGGTCGTGGGCAGTTCGCTGGGAGGCTTCTACGCGCTGGCCCTGGTCGAGGAGCGGGGCTGGCGTGGCGTGCTGCTCAACCCGGCGGTGCATCCGGCGCGTGACCTCGCCGCCCACATGGGCGAGCAGCAGGCCTTCCACGACCCGGCCGAGCGCTTCTTCTTCCGGCCCGAATACATCGACCAGCTGCGCGAGATCGCCTGCGCCACCCCGCCACGGCTGACCCACCCGGAGCGCATCCTGGCCATCATCGCGCGCGGCGACGAAGTGCTCGACTGGCGCGAGATGGCGGCGCGCTGCACGGGTGCTCGCATCGAATTGCTCGAAGGCGGCGACCACGCGCTGTCGAACTTCGACGAACTGCTCCCCACCGTGATCGGATTCCTCAACCCATGAGACTGAAGGACAAGGTCTGCGTGGTCACCGGCGCCGCCCAGGGCATCGGACTGGCCACTGCGCAAAAGTTCGCCCGCGAGGGCGCCATCGTCGTGTGCTGCGACCGCCGCCAGGCGGGCGTCGACGAGGCCGTTGCGGCCTGTCGCGCCGAAGGCGCGCGGGCCGAGGGCTTCGTCGTCGACGTGACCCGGCGCGAGCAGGTCGAGGCGATGGCCGCGGGCGTGAAGGCGCGGTTCGGGCGCATCGACGTGCTCGTCAACAACGCCGGCATCACGCAGGACGCGCGGCTGCAGAAGATGACCCTGGCGCAGTTCGACGCCGTCATCGACGTGAACCTGCGCGGCGTCTTCCACTGCGCACAAGCCGTGGTCGACACGATGGTCGAACAAGGCTCGGGCGTGATCCTCAACGCCAGCAGTGTCGTGGGCATCTACGGCAACTATGGCCAGACCAACTACGCCGCCTCCAAGTTCGGCGTCATCGGCTTCACCAAGACCTGGAGCCGCGAGCTCGGCCCCAAGGGCGTGCGCGTGAACGCGGTGGCCCCGGGCTTTGTCGAGACCCCGATCCTGGCCACCGTGCCGCCCAAGGTGCTCGAGCAGATGCGCCAGTCGGTGCCGCTGCGGCGCCTGGCCCAGCCCGAGGAAGTCGCCAACGTCTACGCCTTCCTCGCCAGCGACGAGGCGAGCTACGTGAATGGCGCCGTGATCGAGGTGTCGGGTGGCCTGACCGTGTGATCGCGCGCGGGCCTGGCCATCGGATGGCCAGGCCGCCGGGCGGGCTCTTGCGGGCCCATGTGGCCCCTTCGGGTGAGTCCCAACGGGACTATCCCTTCCCCCTTTGGAGCGCTTGACGGCCTGCGGCCTGACGCGGTCAGATGCATCCATGCGCCCGACGGGCAGACGGCAGGCTCACCTGCCGCCCACACCCCGAAAAGAGGCGCAGGGAGGACGCGACAGCGCACAGGCCACGCAGAGGGTCCGGCGCGTCGCGGTTGCAGGCAGGGTCTTGGGGGGAGACGGGAGTGGCAGATTCGCTGTTCAGGCTCGAGGCATTGCAGGCGCAAGCCGCTTCGCACCTGGGTACGGTCCGCATCGCCCAGCGCCCGCGCCATACGCTCGTGGCAGCGGTGGCCCTGATCCTGGCGGGGGCACTCGTGGCTTTCTCGGCCTGGGCGCAGGTCACGAGAAAGGCACGGGTGCCCGGCGTTTTGGTGCCGCAGACAGGCACCGTGAACCTCAGCGCGCAGGCCCCGGGCACGGTGGCGTCACGTCCGGTGACCGAAGGCGAGCATGTCCGGCGCGGCCAGGTGCTCTTCGTGCTCGACACCGGTCGCGGCGGCCCTGACGGCGAACTGGGAGCGCTCGTGGCACACACGCTGCAGCAGCGCGAAGCCACCTTGCGCGCCGAGCTGGCCCTGCGCCAGGCCCACGCGCGCCAGCGCCAGCAGGCGCTGGCTGATCGGACACGCGCGCTGGGCATCGAGGCTCGGCACGCCCAGACCGAGGTCGAGCTTGCGCAGCAGCGCATCGAGCTGGCCGCCCGCAGCGCCGAGCGTTTTCGCGAGCTCGCCAACGGCGGCTTCGTCAGCGCGCTTCAGGCGCAGGCCCGGCAGGAGGAGCTGCTGGAGCTGCGCGCCCGCGCGCAGGCTGCCGAGCGGGCCCGATCGGCCTTCGATCGCGAGCGGCAGTCGGTGCAGGCCGAGGCCGACTCCGGCACCACGCAGTGGCACACCGAGCGCGCGCAGCTCGAGCGTGCGCTGGCCCAGCTCGACCAGGAAAGACGCGAGAACGACTCCCGGCGCCAGCTCGTGCTCAAGGCACCCGCTGACGGCATCGTGACGGCCCTGCATGCCCCTGCGGGCACGCTGGTGCAGCCTGGCCAGACGCTGCTGACCCTGGTGCCGGCCTCCGAACCCACTGCCTCCCGGCCACAGGTGCTGCTGGAAGCCGAGCTCTACGCGCCCAGCCGCACCGCGGGTTTCCTGCGGCCGGGCCAGCCGGCGTGGCTACGCGTGGCAGCCTTTCCGTATCAGAAGTTCGGCATGGCCGCGGGCACCGTCGTGGCGGTCAGTCGCACGCCGCTGAACCCGCAGGACCTGCCCGCGGGCCAGCAGCAGGCGCTGCTGGCGGCCGCGCAAAGCGCCGAGCCGCTCTACCGCATCCGCGTGGCCTTGCATGCGCAGGCGCTGCGCACTCGCGATGGCGAGCACCCGTTGCGCCCGGGCCTGTCGCTGGAGGCCGACATCGTCCAGGACCGGCGCGCGGTGTGGGAATGGATGCTCGAGCCAGCCCTGGGGGCGCGCGCGAGATGGTCGACCGGCCCGGCCGAAGGCACCTGAGGCCGGGATGCCGCGTTACAGACGGAAGGTGCCACCGTTGCATGGCACCCCATTGCACAAGGAGCATGAGATGAAGGAGATCGATGCGAACCAGTGGCAGGAGGTGCAGGGCGGCCGCTCATGGTCGACCACCACCCACGCATCGCGCTGGCACGCCGGCCCGGGCGCAGCCGATGCACCGGCGGACCTTGCAGGCGAGCTCAGCGCCACCCGCAGTGACGCGACGCCCATGGCGCCATGGCAGCTGGCCGCCCGGGCAGGTGCACACGGCTCATCGGGCGCATCGGGCGGCACGGCCCACCCTCGCCTGCCATGGGCACCTGGCACCCGAGCCGGCCTGTTGCTGATCGAGTTGCCCGAGCAGGACAAGCTCGGCACCGCGTAAGCGCTGCGGAGTCCCTCGCACACCCCGCGCCCTGTGCGCAAACGCTGCCGCACACCCTGACATGGCCACGCTTCCGCCGCTCGTCTTGCAGGCCCAGTCCACCGAGTGCGGCCTCGCGTGCCTGGCCATGCTCGCCTCGGCCCACGGCCAGCGCACCGACCTGGCCGAGCTGCGTCGCCGCTTTCCGGTGAGCCTCAAAGGCGTCAATCTCGGTCAGCTGATCGGCCACGCCGACGCCGTCGGCCTGTCCGCCCGTGCGCTGCGACTCGAGCCCGATGAGCTCGGTGCGCTGCGGCTGCCGTGCATCCTGCACTGGGACATGAACCACTTCGTGGTCCTGGCGCGTGTGGGGCGCAGGCGGCTGACCGTGCTGGACCCGGCGGTGGGGCAACGCCGGCTGTCGCCATCGGAGGTGTCGCGCCACTTCACGGGCGTGGCGCTCGAGCTCACGCCCAGCGCCCGCTTCGAGAAACGTGCGCAGGCGCCGCGCGTGGGCCTGCGCCAGCTCACCGGGCGTGTCCAGGGGCTCGGGCGCGCGCTGGCGGCGATATTCGCCGTCGCCTTCGTGCTCGAGCTCTTCGCGATCGCTGCACCGCTGCTCAACCAGGCCGTGGTCGACGAGGCGATCGCCGGGCACGACCACGACCTGCTGGGCGTGCTCGTGCTGGGCCTGGCGCTGCTGCTCGTGGTGCAGACCACGCTTGCGCTGGCGCGCAGCTGGATGGTCATGGTGCTGGGCCAGAGCCTGTCGCTGCAATGGGTGGGCAATGTCTTCGCGCACCTCGTGCGGCTGCCGGTGGACTGGTTCGAAAAGCGCCATCTGGGCGACATCACGAGCCGCTTCGGCGCGGTGGGAGCCATCCAGCACACGCTGACCAACGGCCTCATCGAGGCGCTGCTCGATGCCATCATGGTGCTGGCTGCACTCGTGATGATGCTGCTGTACTCGACCCAGCTCACTGCAGTCGTGCTGGCCGCGGTACTGGCCTACGCCCTCGTGCGCGCCGCCAGCTATCGCCCGCTGCGCGAGGCGGCCGCCGAGCGGCTGGTGCTGGATGCGCGCGAGCAGACGCATTTCCTCGAGTCGCTGCGCGCAATCACACCGCTCAAGCTCTTCGGGCGCGAGCAGGCACGGCGCGCACGCTGGCAGAACCTCGTCGTCGACGTACAGAACCGCGACGTGCGCACGGCACGCCTGCACATCGCCTTCAGCGCCGCCAACACCGCCATCTTCGGCCTGGAAAACCTGGTGGTGCTGTGGCTGGCCGCCCAGATGATCATGACCCACCAGACATCGGCGGGCGCGGCGGCCACGCCCTTCACGCTGGGCATGCTGTTCGCGTTCCTCGCCTACAAGGGGCAGTTCACCGGCCGGGTGTCGGCGCTCATCGACTACGCGGTCGAGTGGCGCATGCTCGGCCTGCACGCCGAGCGGCTGGCCGACATCGCGCTGGCTTCGCCCGAGCGCGAAGCCGGCACCGATGCGCAGCCGGTGCACGACCTCTCGCACCTGAACGCCAGCCTGGAGCTGCGCGACGTGAGTTTTCGCCACGGCGAGGGCGAGCCCTGGGTGCTGCGCCATGCGAGCCTGCGCATCGAAGCGGGCCAGTGCGTGGCCCTCACCGGGCCCTCGGGCGCGGGCAAGACGACCTTGCTCAAGCTGCTGCTGGGCATCCTGCAGCCCACCGAGGGTGAAGTCCGCTACGGCGGGGTGCCGCTCGCGCAGCTGGGCCTGGCCAACGTGCGCACGCGCATCGGCACCGTGATGCAGGAGGACGCCCTGCTCAGCGGCAGCCTCGCCGACAACATCACCTTCTTCGATGACGCACCGAATTCGGCCCGCATCGAGGCTTGCGCCCGCCTGGCCCAGCTGCACGAGGAGATCGTGCGCATGCCCATGGGTTACCACACGCAGGTGGGCGACCTCGGATCGGGCCTGTCGGGCGGGCAGAAGCAGCGCCTGCTGCTGGCACGCGCCCTGTATCGCCGGCCTGCCGTGCTCGCGCTCGACGAGGCCACGAGCCACCTCGACACGGACAACGAGCGCGCCGTCACGCAGGCGCTGGCGCGGCTGCCGCTCACGCGCCTGGTGATCGCCCACCGGCCCGAGACGATAGCCGGCGCCGGCCGCGTCGTGCAGGTGCGCGATGGCCAGGTGGTGGAAGTCATGCGGCCCGCCCTACACTCGGTCGCACCGATCCACGCGCATGCCCCGCCATGTACTACGAACCCGGCCGCACCCCGCATGGCCTGCCACACGATCCCTTCAAGTCCTGCGTGATCCCGCGGCCGATCGGCTGGATCTCCACGGTCGACTCTGCCGGGCGCTGCAACCTGGCGCCCTACAGCCAGTTCCAGAACGTCACCTTCGACCCCCCGATCGTGATGTTCTCGGCCAACCAGACCACGGACGGACGGCGCAAGGACTCCGTGCGCAACGCCGAGGACACGGGCGAGTTCGTCTGGAACATGGCCACCTGGGCGCTGCGCGAGGCCGTCAACGCCACGGGCCAGGAGCTGGCCCCCGGTGTCGACGAGTTCGAGCACGCCGGGCTGGCCAAGCTGCCGTCCAGGCTCGTCAAGCCCCCACGCGTGGCGGGCTCGCCCATCCAGTTCGAGTGCGTCTACCTGAACACGCTGCGCTTTCCCGGCCAGCCCCCGATGGGCACGGCCGACGTCGTCTTCGGCCGCGTCGTGGCCGTGCACATCGACGACGCCGCACTCACGCCCGAGGGCCTGGTCGATGTGCTGAGGCTGCAGCCCATCGCGCGCATGGGCTACTTCGACTACACGGTGGTGGACAACCGCTTCCAGATGGTCATACCGGGAGACAACCGGGCCCTTCTCGCCGGCCTGGAAGGCTCGGCCGAGAAGGCGCGCCCGCTCAATCCTTGAAGTCGCCGGCTGCCGAGATCACGAAGCCGTCGCTGCGCACGTGACGCCGCCAGGCAGCGAAGACCTGTTCCCGCGTCACGGCTGCGATGGCCTCGTCGCGCTTGCGTGTCGCATCGAACTTCTCGCCCAGGTCATCCAGCGTCAGCAGCAGGCCCGGCAGGCCGCGGTCGTCACCGCGGGACTCGCGCCGCTGGGCCAGCAGATCCTGGCGCACGCGGTCCACCTCCGCCTGCGTGGGCCCTTCCTCGGCATACCGGTTGAGTTCCTCGCGCACGGCCTGGATCACGCGCTCACGCTGGTCGGGCGAGTAGCTCGCTTCGATCGACAGGCCTGCGCGGTCGCCGTGCTGCGGCACGCTCAGGCCGCTGCCGATGGAGTAGCTCAGCCCTTCCTTGACCCGGACCCGGCTGGCCAGTCGGCTCTCCAGCCCCCCTCCGCCGAAGATGCGGGCGGCCACCTGCAAGGCGGCGTAGTCCGGATGGGCCTGGTTCAGCGGGAAGGTCTGGTGCCAGCGCAGCACCGCGTTGGACTTGTCGGCGGCCCTGGCCACGAAGCGGGCCGGCGGCAGCACGTAATGCCGAGGCTCGTGCCGCACGAAGCGGCCCGCTGCGGGCTTCTTCCAGTCGCCAAACAGCCGCTCGATCTCCTCGCCCAGCCCCTCGGGGAGGTTGCCCGCCACGGCCACGCGCGCCTCGTTGGCCGACCACCAATCGCGGTGCATCCCTCGCACCCTCTCCAGGGTGGTGGACTGCACGGAATGGATGCGGTCATCCAGGCTCTTGATGTAGTCGGGCTGGCCGAAGGATGCCCCGAGCGCCGTGTTGTAGTGCGCGCGCGTGACCTCCACGCGCACGGTGCCGAGCTCCTGGCGTGAAGACTGCAGGCCCGAGATTGCGGCGCGCTGCATGCGCTCGAAGGCGTCGGCAGGCAGCAGCGGGTTGCGCAGCATGTCCGCAGCGATGCGCAACGCCGGCAGGAGCGTGTCGCGCTCGGCGGTGAGGAACACGGTGACGCCCTGGTCGCCGCTGGAGACGTTCAACGAAGCCCGCAGGCGCAGCAGCTCGTCCTGGATCTGCTGCTTGGAGTGGCGCTGGCTGCCCTCGAAGAGCATCGAGGCCAGCATGTCGGTGCCGGGGATGGGGAAGGTCTGCTCGAGCGACCCCCAGCGCAGCGACATCTGCAGGTGCACGGCCTGGCCACGCAACGACTTGCGCAGCGTGTGCAGCCCGATCCCGCTGGGCAGCCGGGCGCGCACCGTCCGGCTCTCCAGGTTGTCGGGCGTGGGGTCCAGCTGTTCGCCCTCCTCCACCCGCGGTGGGCCCTTCAGGGCCGCCAAGCGTTCCGACACGGGCGGAGCCGGCGGGATCTGCACCCGCTCCACGGCAGCAGCCGGCAGATAGCGCCCCAGGGTGCGATTGGCGGGCCGGAAGTAGGCCTGGCGCACTCGCTCCACATCGGCCAGCGTCACCCGGGGGATGTCCTCGATCAGCTGGAACTGCAGCCGCCAGTCGCCCGAGGCCACCACGTTGGAGATGCCCTGGGCCAGTCCCTCGGGGCTCTTCATCTGCTGGCGGTACGCGTTGAGCGCCAGCTCGCGCACGCGCTCGAACTCGGCTGGCGCAAAGGGCTCGGCCGCGCGGCCTTCCACGAGATCGAGCAGGAGCTTCTCCACCTCCTCCACCTTCGAGTCGGCCTGCAGGATCGCGATGGCCGTCACGCCACCAGGCGCCGCCCCGCCACCGCCGGCCAGGCCGGCGGCCACCGCGAGCTTGGACTCCACGAGCTTGCGGTAGAGCTGGCCGCTGGGTCGCATCGACATCAGGAGCTGATAGACCACCAGCGCCGCGGTGTCAGGGTGCGCGGCGGCCGGCACGTGGTAATGCGCCATCAGCGCCGGCTGCCCGCCCACCCGCCGCACGATGACGGTGCGCTCGCCGTCCTGCGCGGGCTCGGCGGTGTAGGGCTGCTGCAGCGGCTCGGCGGGCTGCACCAGCGGGCCGAAGGTGCGCGCCACGGTCTGCAGCACACGCGCCTTGTCGAAGCGGCCCGCCACCAGCAGCGTGGCGTTGTCGGGCCGATAGTGGCGCTTGTAGAACTCGCGCAGCCGCTCGATGGGCACGTTCTCGATGTCGCTCCTCACGCCGATGGTCGCGCGGCCATAGGGATGCCAGTGGTAGGCCGTGCCCAGCACACGCTGGCCCAGCACCTGCAGCGGGTTGCTGTCGGCGCGCTCGAATTCGTTGCGCACCACCGGCATCTCCTTGTCCAGGTCGGCCTTGGCGATGAGGCTGTTGACCATCCGGTCGGCCTCCAGGGCGAGGGCGAACTCGAGCGTCTCCTCGTTGGCATTGAAGGTGGCGAAGTAATTGGTGCGATCCACGCTCGTCGTGCCGTTCCAGCGCATCGCGCGCCGCGCAAACTCGCCCGTGATGTCTCGGTAGGTGGGCGTGCCCTTGAACACCAGGTGCTCGAGCAGGTGCGCCATGCCGTACTCGCCCGCGCCCTCGTGGCGGCTGCCCACGCGGTAGGTGATGTTCACGGTCGTGGTGGTGCTCGACGCATCGGGAAAGAGCAGGATCTGCAGCCCGTTGGGCAGCCGGTACTCCTCGATGCCGGCGAGCTCGCGCACGAACTGCGGGGCCGATGCCCGGGGGGCATCACCGCCCGTCGGGCCGGCGCCGCCCTGCGCCCACGTGGGCCCGGCCGCCAGCATCCACGCCAGCGCCAGGGTGATCCACCACCCCGCGGTCCATTGGTGTCGCGCGCGTCTGTCCACGTCCGTACCCCCTGTGTTGTTGTGTGTGACGCCGCATTGTGGGGAGCCCGGCCGTTCGGCCGTGGCCGGGCTTTCCCCAGAGGCCCCCCGGCTGCCTGGGCGACACCTGCGAGCGAGCGGCGACAATCCCGGCCGATGTACGCCCTCTTCGAAGAATCCGGCCGTTTCCAGACGGGCCGCGTCATGTCCGAGGCCGAGGCCTCGGTGCAGCTCGAGCTCGACTCCGGCAAGCGTGTGAAGGTGAAGAACGCCCTCGTGCTGCTGCGTTTCGACAAGCCCGCGCCGGCGGAGCTGATGGCCGCTGCGCAGGCCTACGCCGAGCAGATCGACCTGGACCTCGCCTGGGAGTTCGCGCCCGAGGGCGAATTCGGCTTTGCCGATCTGGCGCGCGAATACTTCGACGCGCACGCGACCACGGCGCATCAGGCGGGCGCCTTGATGCGGCTCTTCGAGGCCCCGCACTACTTCCGCCGCATCGGGCGAGGGATGTTCCGCAAGGCCCCCCAGGAAACGGTCCAGGCGGCACTGCTGGCCATCGAGCGCAAGAAGATGGTGGCTGCGCAGATCGACGCGTGGGCGGCCGAGCTCGGCGCCGGCCAGTGCCCGGGTCCGGTGCGCGAGCAGCTCTACCGCATCCTCTTCAAGCCCGACAAGAACGGCCCCGAGTACAAGGCGGTGGTGCAGGCCGCGCGCGCGACGCAGCGCGCGCCGCTGGCCCTGCTGCAGGATGCCGGTGCGATCGACAGCCCCTACCAGTTCCACTGGAAGCGCTTCTTGTTCGAGCACTTTCCGCGCGGCACCGGCTTTGCGGCGATCACGGCACCCGACATCCGCGAGGAGCTGCCGCTCGCACCCGTGCAGGCCTTCTCGATCGACGACTCCCACACCACCGAGATCGACGACGCGCTGTCGGTGCGCGGCCTGGGCAGCGGCACCGTGGTCTTCGGTGTGCACATCGCCGCCCCGGCGCTGGCCATCGCGCCCGATTCGCCGATTGACAAGGTAGCGCGCGAGCGCCTTTCCACGGTCTATATGCCGGGTTGGAAGCTCACCATGCTGCCCGACGAGATCGTGCAGGCCTTCACCTTGACGGAGGGGCGCGACTGCCCGGCCGTGAGCCTGTACGTGACGTTTGACGAGGCCACACTGGAGGTGCGCGCCCGCGAGACCCGCATCGAACGCGTGCCCATCGTGGCCAACCTGCGCCATGACCAGCTCGACAGCGTCATCACCGAGTCCACGCTCACCGGCCAGGCCCCGGCTGACCACCCCTTCCCGGCCGAGCTGACCTTCGCCTTCCGCCT
>CAILKA010000314.1 GCA_903834645.1 uncultured beta proteobacterium | reverse complement strand
GCCAGGGGGATCAGCGCGGCGTCCAGGCGCTCGAGCTCGAGCACTACCCGGGCATGACCGAGTCCGCACTCGAGGCCATGATCGACGAAGCGCACAGGCGCTTCGACATCCTGGCTGCGCGCATCGTGCACCGCGTGGGCCGGCTCGAGCCCAAGGATCAGATCGTGCTGGTGGTGGTCTCGTCGGCGCACCGGGCCGAGGCCTTTCGTGCCTGCGAGTTCCTGATGGACTACCTCAAGACGCAGGCGCCCTTCTGGAAGAAGGAGACGACCGCCGAGGGCGAGCGCTGGGTCGACGCCCGCGTGGCCGACGACGAAGCCCTGCGCCGCTGGGGCATCGAGGTGATCAATGCACAAGGCTGAGGGCCCGGCACCGGATCCCCAACACCTGCGCCAGGCCCTCGGGCGCTACGCCACGGGCGTGACGATCGTGACCTGCCTCGACCGGGACGGGCAGCGCGTGGGCTTGACGGCCAACTCCTTCAACGCGCTGTCGCTCGACCCGCCCTTGATCCTGTGGTCGCTGCGGCTGAAGAGCCCCAGCCTGGAGGCGTTCGCATCGGCTACGCACTTCGCGGTGAACGTGCTGGCTCACGATCAGCTCGCGTTGTCGCGCCACTTCTCGCGCTCGGGGGCGGACAAGTTCACGCTCGGTGATTGGTCGGAAGGCGCTTGCGGCGTGCCGGTGCTCGAGGGCAGCGCAGCGAGGTTCGAGTGCGCGCAGCATGCGGCGCAGGAGGCCGGCGACCACATGCTCTTCATCGGCCGCGTCCTGCAGGCGCGGGAGCACGCTCTCGCCCCCCTCGTGTATCACGCCGGGCGCTACCGCGCGCTGGGCGAGGCGCTCGAGGACTGAGCCGTGAGCGGTCCCGCTGCCGGGCCCGAGCTCGGCGACATCGGGGCCGAGGAGGTCGAGCGCGAGACCGAGCGCCAGCTTCAGCGGCTGCGCGAAATGGATGCCCGACCCGGCGAGTCGATCGGCTGGCTCGCGCTCAATGGCTTGACCACCTTGGGCCTGCTGCGGGCCTGCGAGCAGCTTGGGGCGCGCTTCGTGCCGCTGAACTGGAGATTGGGCGCAGGTGAGCTGGCCGCCATTGCGGAGCACGCGGGATTGCAGCACCTGCTGCACGATGGCCACTTCGCCGGGCTGACCCGCGACACCGTCGCGCGCCTGCCCGGCGGCCTGCCTCTGGCACCCGGGCACTTGCCGGGAGACCTGATGCTCGTCTACACCTCGGGCACGAGCGGCACGCCCAAGGGAGCCATCCATACGGTCGAGGCCATGTCGGCCAACGCCCGCGCCGCCATCGTCTCGCAGGGCCTGGGCCCGCACAGCCGTACGCTTGGTGTGCTGCCGATGTTCCATGTGGGCGGGCTGTGCATCCAGGTGCTGCCCACGCTCGCGGCCGGAGGCCGGGTGCGGCTGCATCCCCGATTCGATGCGGGAGCCTGGCTGCGGGATGTGCAGGCCTGGCGCCCGACCACGAGTCTCCTCGTGCCCGCGACGATGCGTGCCGTGATCGAGCACCCGGACTGGTCGCACACCGACCTGTCTTCCCTGGCTTTCGTCTCGACCGGGTCGTCGGTCGTGCCGCCTGTGCTGATCGAGGCCTTCCACGCGCGCGGGGTGCCGGTGGCCCAGGTCTATGGCTCCACCGAGACGGGCCCGGTGTCCATCGTGCTGCCGCCTGCTGAGGCACAGGCCCACCTGGGCAAGGTCGGGCATCCTGCGCCCGGGGTGCGCATCCGGCTGGTGGGTACCGAGGGAGCCGAGGTGACCGACGGACAGGTGGGCGAGATCGTCGTGGCTGGCGATAACGTGATGCGCGGCTACCACCGCGAGCCTGAGCATCCGTCCTTTCGGGGCGGCTGGTTCCGGTCGGGCGACCTTGGCCGCCGCGACGCGCAGGGCCGCTACGAGGTGGTCGGACGGCTCAAGGACATGATCATCTCGGGCGGCGAAAACATCTACCCCGCCGAGATCGAGAACCTGGTGGCGGCGCTGCCCGGCCTGCAGGAGTTCGCCGTGGTCGGCCTGCCGGATGCGCAGTGGGGCGAGGTGGTGGTGCTGGCCGTCGTGCGTGAGGCGGGCTCCACGCTCGACGAGGCGCAGGTGCGCCAGGCCCTCGAGGGGCGGCTGGCCCGCTACAAGCATCCCAAGCGCGTGGTGTTCCTGGCGAGCCTGCCCAAGACCGCCCTCGGAAAGATCCGCAAGCCGGAACTGGTGGCCCATCTGCAGCGTGGTTGAGCGGGGTCAGCCTTGAAAACCGCCCGGTCACCCCGACGTGCCGGACAGGTTCTGAGGATTTCCCGATGCGACTCGACAAGCTCACGACAGCCTTCCAGCAGGCCCTGAACGAAGCCAGCTCACTCGCGGTGGCGCGCGACAACCCTTACGTGGAGCCGGCGCACCTGCTGCTGGCCATGCTGCAGCAGGCCGATGGGCCCAAGGCCTTGCTCGACCGGGCCGGCGCCAACACCGCCGCCCTGAAGACGGCGATGGAAACGGCCGTGGGGGCGCTGCCGAGCGTGCAAGGCGGCAGCGGCCCGCAAGGCTCGCGCGACCTGGTGCAGCTGCTGCAGGCGGCCGAGAAGGAGGCCACGCGCCGCGGCGACGCCTACGTGGCCAGCGAGATGTTCCTGCTCGCGCTGGCCGAAGCGAAGACCGACCTTGGCGGCGTGGTGCGCGGCCACGGCCTCACTCGCAAGGCGCTCGAGGGTGCGGTCACGTCCGTACGCGGTGGCGCCCCGGTGGATTCGGCTGAATCCGAGGGCCAGCGCGAGGCGCTCAAGAAGTACACCCTCGACCTCACCGAGCGCGCGCGCCAGGGCAAGCTCGACCCCGTGATCGGCCGCGATGACGAGATCCGCCGCGCCATCCAGGTGCTGCAGCGGCGCAGCAAGAACAATCCCGTGCTCATCGGCGAGCCTGGCGTGGGCAAGACGGCCATCGTCGAGGGCCTGGCGCAGCGCATCGTCAATGGCGAGGTGCCCGACACCCTGCGCGACAAGCGCGTGCTCGTGCTCGACATGGCGGGCCTGCTGGCCGGGGCCAAGTACCGCGGCGAGTTCGAGGAGCGGCTCAAGGCCGTGCTCAAGGAAGTGGCCGCCGACGAGGGCCGCATCATCCTCTTCATCGACGAGCTGCACACGATGGTGGGTGCGGGCAAGGCCGAGGGCGCGATGGATGCGGGCAACATGCTCAAGCCGGCCCTGGCGCGCGG
>CAILKA010000313.1 GCA_903834645.1 uncultured beta proteobacterium | reverse complement strand
CGCAGCGCCTGCCGGCGACGTGCTGCTGAGCCCGCCGCTGCGCCTGGCTGCGGCGGGCGCGCCACCGGCCGAGCCGCTGCGCATGCAAGCCGGCCCGTCACCCGCCACCGCGCCGCTCTCGCTGCGCGAAGTGATCCAGCGCCGCGACGCGCTGCAGGGCCTGCGCCTGGCCCTGCCCGACGGCACCGTCCTGGCCTATGCGGGCTTGCGCGAGTTCGCGCGCGTGCAGGGCGTGTGGCAGGACAACCCCGACGGCTCGCTCACGCAGCGCGCCAGCGGCGCCGTCTACCGCCCCAACCTCCAGACGGGCTACTTCGAGACCGAGGCCGGCGAGCGGATGCTTCCGGGTTTCAAGGTGGGCGTGGGCGGGGCGCACTACGCGCGCCTGCTGCTCGATGCGGATTTCCGCAGTCCGTTCCTCGCCATCTTCGTGTGGACGGTGGCCTTTGCGGGCCTGACGGTGCTCTTTGCCACGGCGCTGGGCCTCACGCTGGCGGTCGTGCTGAACTGGGAGGCCCTGGCCCACCGCACGCTGTACCGCACGCTGCTGTTCCTGCCCTACGCGGTGCCGGGCTTCATCTCGATCCTCGTCTTCAAGGGCCTGTTCAACCAGAACTTCGGCGAGATCAACGCGATCCTGGACGCCGTCTTGGGCGTGCGCCCGGCCTGGTTCACCGACCCGTGGCTGGCCAAGGTGATGATCCTCGTCGTCAACACGTGGCTGGGCTACCCCTACATCATGGTGCTGTGCGCGGGCCTGATCAAGGCGATCCCGGCCGACCTCTACGAGGCCTCGGCCATCGAAGGGGCGGGGCCACTGGCGAACTTCCGGCGCATCACGATGCCGCTGATCCTCAAACCCCTGACGCCGCTGCTGATCTCGGCCTTCGCCTTCAACTTCAACAACTTCGTGCTCATCAGCCTGCTCACCGACGGGCGGCCGGACTTCCTGGGCACCAAGCTGCCCGCGGGCACGACCGACATCCTCGTGTCCTACACCTACCGCATCGCCTTCACCGACTCGGGCCAGAACTTCGGCCTGGCCGCGGCGATCTCCACGATGATCTTCGCCATGGTGGCGCTGATGTCGCTGCTGCAGCTGCGCGTGATGCGCCGCGCGCAGGCGGCCGACACGCGGCGCCCGGGAGACTGAACCGCCATGCCGCTCGTCACCGGAAAGCGCCAGCGCTGGCGCCTCATGCTCACCCATGCGGCGATCTGGGCGCTGCTCGCGCTCACGCTATTCCCGCTGCTGGCGGTGGTGTCGATCTCGCTGCGCCCGGGCAACTTCGCCACCGGCTCGCTCATTCCCGCCGAGATCAGCCTGGAGCACTGGAAGCTGGCCCTGGGCATCGCCTACGTCGACGCGCAGGGCAACCGCGTGGAGCCGCCCTTTCCGGTGCTGCTGTGGCTGTGGAACTCGGTGAAGATCGCCACGATCTCGGCCTTCCTGATCGTGGCCATCTCCACCACCGCCGCCTACGCCTTCGCGCGGCTGCGCTTCGCTCGCAAGGACGCGATCCTGAACAGCATGCTCGTGCTGCAGATGTTCCCGGTGGCCGTGGCGCTGGTGGCCGTCTACGCCATCTTCGAGGGCCTGGGGCAGGCGGTGCCGTGGCTGGGCATCGAGACGCACGGCGCGGTGATCGTGGCCTACCTGGGCGGCGTGGCCACGCACATCTGGACCATCAAGGGCTACTTCGATTCCATCCCCGTGGAGATCGAGGAGTGCGCCAAGGTCGACGGCGCCACGCACTGGCAGGCCTTTCGCCGCGTGCTGCTGCCCATGGCCGTGCCGATCCTGATGGTCGTCTTCGTGCTGGCCTTCATCGGCACCATCATCGAGTACCCGGTGGCCTCGATCCTGTTGCGCGAGGAGCCCAACCTCACGCTGGCCGTGGGCTCGAAGTTCTACCTCTACGAGCAGAAGTACCTGTGGGGCGACTTCGCCGCCGCGGCCGTGCTCTCGGGGCTGCCGATCACGCTCGTGTTCCTGCTGGCGCAGAAGTGGATCGTCTCGGGGCTCACGTCCGGGGGGGTCAAGGGATGAGCCAGGCCCGACCCTCCGATTCGCCCCGAGGCCCGCAGGGCCGCGCGCGCGCCGCGCTGCTGGCCGCCTTCCTCGCCTTCCCCGCCTTGCCGCACGCCCAGACCGTGACCTCCTCCGCCCCGAACCACGCCCACCGATACGACCGCGCCGTGGCCGGCACCTACGAGGCGCGCGAGCGCGACTGGCGCCAGGGCGCCGTCGTCTACCAGGTGCTGGTGGACCGCTTCGCTCCCGCGGCCGACCTGGCCTCCAAACGCCACCTCTACCCCGCGCCCAAGCAGCTGCGCGACTGGAGCGAGGAGCCGCGCGGCGGGCGCTACCTCGAGTCGCACAAGGTCTGGAGCCACGAGATCGACTTCTGGGGCGGTGATCTCGCGAGCCTGCGCAGCCGCCTGGCCTACGTGCAGCAGCTCGGCGCAGACGTCCTCTACCTCAACCCCATCTGCCTGGCCTACACCAATCACAAGTACGACGCGCTGGACTACCAGCAGGTCTCGCCCGAGTACGGCACGCGCGAGGACGTGAGGGCGCTGGCGGCCGACCTGCGCGCGCGCGGCATGAAGCTCGTGCTCGACGGCGTCTTCAACCACATGGGCCGCAACTCGCCGGCCTTCCAGGCGGCCGAGCGCGACGCGCGCTCGCCCTGGCGCGAGTGGTTCGTCTTCGGCCCGCAGTACGCCGGCGGCGCGCGCACCTGGTGGAACGTGCAGAACCTGCCCGAGCTCAACCTGGAGAGCCCGCGCGTGCGCGAACGGTTGTGGGGCGCGAGCGACTCGGTGGTGCGCAGCTGGCTGCGCGACGGCGCAGACGGCTGGCGCCTGGACGTGGCCTTCGACATCGGCTTCAACCTGCTCGAAGAGCTCACGCGCGCCGCGCATGCCGAAAAGCCCGGCTCGCTCGTCGTGGGCGAAATCGCCAACTACCCCAGGGAGTGGTTTCCGTCGGTGGATGCCGTCATGCACTTCACGCTGCGCCACCTGCTGCTGCGCACCGCGCGCGGCCAGCTCGAGGCGGCCACTGCGATGCGCATGATCGACCGCATGGTGACCGACACCGGCATCGAGAACATGCTGCGCAGCTGGATCTACCTGGACAACCACGACACGCGGCGCCTGGCCACCGAGCTGCCCGATGCGCGCCAGCGTCGCCTGGCGCAGGTGCTGCAGTTCACGCTGCCGGGCTCACCGAACCTCTACTACGGCACCGAGCTCGACATGACCGGCGGCGACGACCCCGAGATGCGCGCGCCGATGCGCTGGGACCGCGTCGAGGCCGGCCACTCCACTCTCGCGTGGACGCAGCGCCTGGTGGCGATGCGCAAGGCGCACCGCGCGCTGCGCATCGGCGACTGGCGCCCGATCAGCGCACACAAGCTCTTCGCCTTCGAGCGCCACACCGACCGCGCCGGCGACACGGTGCTGGTGGTGGCGACCCCGGGTGCGCAGGAGGTGGAGGAGACGCTGCTCGTGGCCAACTCCAAGCTGATGGACGGCTCGCGCTTCACCGACGTGCTCGCCAGCCTGCCCGGTGAGCCGCCGCGGCTGCAGGCCTCGCTGCTCACGCTCAAGCTGCCGCCGCACGGATTTGCCGTGCTGCGGCTCGACGCCTCGCCCACGCCCGAGGGCTACTCCAACTACAAGCGCGTGCAGTAGGGCGGCCGGCTACTTCTTGCCCAGCCCCATCTGCCGGCCCACCTCGGTGTAGACCCGCGTGCGCTCGCGCATGAAGGCGTCCATCTGCTCCACGCCGACGTTGACGAGCTCGAAGCCGCTGCGGGCTGCCATCTCCTTCATCTCCGGGTCGGCGTTGAGCGCGGCCCATAGGTCGCTCAGCCGCTTGCGCGCCTCCGGTGGCGTCGACTTGGGCACGCCGACGCCGCGAAAGGCCCCGTCCACCCAGTCCACCCCGAGCTCCTTGAAGGTGGGCACGTCCGGCAGCAGCGGGTGGCGCTTGTCCATCGCCACCGCCAGCGCCCGTACCCGGCCCTTGTTGTTGACGGCGAAGGCCGTGTAGGACATCACCGCGTCCACGTGCGCGCCCATCACGGCGGTGGCCATGTCGCCCGTGCCCTTGAAGGGCACGTAGGTGGTCTTCACGGCGAAGTCGCGGTTGAGCCGCTCGTGCGCGGCGTGGTTGGCCGAGTTCAGCCCCGAGCCGCCCAGGCTCAACTTGCCCGGGCTCGCCTTGGCCGTGCGCACGAAGTCGGCGAAGGTCTTGAGCGCACTCTGCTCGGGCACGATCAGCGCATCGGGCGTGTAGTGGAACCAGAACACCGGCGTGATGTCCTCGGTCTTGTATTGCACCGTGCCTTCCATCGGCTGCAGCACCGTGTGCGGCAGGTTGATGCCCACGACGTTCAGCCCGTCGCCCGGCAGCGTGTTCATGGTCGTCCACATCAGCGCGCCGCCGGCGCCGGCCTTGTACTGCACGATCGTCTCGACGGCCGGGCAGCGCTTCTTGAGCACCGCCTGCTGGTGGCGTGCCGAGAGGTCGGACTCTCCCCCGGGCGGGAAGGCCTGCCAGTACTGGACGTTGCCGCCCGGGCAGGGCTGGGCGAGGGCGGGGATGACGGGAAGGGCGGCAAGGGCGAGCGTGGCGGCGAGCCACGCTGCGGCGCGGTGCAGGCGAATGGTCATGGGCGGTCTCCTTCGTGCCTTGGGTGCCTTGAGGCAGACCCAGTGTGACCCTGCACGGCGCAACTGTCATGGGGGCTTCCCGCACCTTCGCGCCAGCCGCAAGGCACGAAGGCCCGAAGGCCGGTGCGCCCCCGGGAGCCCCAGGGCGGGCTTCAGCCCACCGCGAGATGGCGCGCCAGGAACTTCTCCACCCGGCCCCAGAAGTCCAGCCGCGTCTTCGTGCGCCACCAGCCGTGGCCCTCGTCGTCGTAGACCACCCACTCGACGTCGCGGTTGTGCGGGCGCAGCGCGTCGCGCAGCCTCTCGCCGTGCACCAGGTCCACGCGCGGGTCCAGCCGCCCGTAGGCCAGCAGCAGCGGCGCGCGTATGCGCGAGGCGTGCGTCATCGCCGAGGCCTGCTTGAGCAGCTCGGCGTCGGCCACGGGATCGCCGAGCTTCACGCTCAGGGCGTGGCGGCGCGCGTCCCGCGTGATGTCCGTCCACCGGGAGGAGTGCAGCAGCGCCGGGTCCGTCACGCCCACCCAGCTCACGCCGCAGCGGAAGATCTCGGGGTGCCGCACCAGCCCCATCACGGTGGCGTAGCCCCCGTACGAGGCGCCAGCAATGGCGATGCGCTTCGCATCGGCCACGCCCTTGTCCACGGCCCACTTCGCGCAGTCGGCCAGGTCGTCCTGCATCGCCAGGCCATACTGCTTGAAGCCGGCTCGGTAGTGCCGATCGCCAAAGCCCGTGGAGCCGCGGTACTCGGGCTGCAGCACGGCATAGCCGCGCGAGGCCAGGAACTGCACCTCCGCGTCCCACTGCCAGCTGGCCCCGCGCACCCACGGCCCGCCGTGCACCAGCACCACCATCGGCAGCCCGGTCTTCTTCGGCCCAGGCGGCAGCGTGAGGTAGCACGGGATCTCCAGCCCGTCGCGCGCGGGAATGCGCACGAAGTCGGCCGAGCCCATGGCGCGCGGGTCGATCGCCGGGCGCGCCGCGCCCAGCCGCGTGAAGCGCCGCGTTTCGCGGTTGAAGGCCAGCGTGAGCGTGGGCTGGCGGTCCGAGAAGGCCTCCACCAGCACCCAGGGCGAGTCTCCGCGCAGCGGCACGCCCAGCCGGTTGACAGTGGATTTCAACGCCCCGTCGATGGTGCCCTGCAGCGCCTCGAGCTTGGGGT
>CAILKA010000312.1 GCA_903834645.1 uncultured beta proteobacterium | reverse complement strand
TGCCGCTGGTGAGCTGACCCTGCTCGAGCAGCAGCACATCGGTGATGCCGAGCTTGGTCAGGTGGTAAGCGGTGGAGCAGCCGGCGATGCCGCCGCCGACGATGACGACCTGGGCGTGGGTGGGGAGGTTCATGGGGGAAGTGGGTCGCAGACCCTCAGACGGGCGCCGACGCGCAGGGCTTCATCATGCCGCGCCGCAGCCCCGGGCAGGCCGAGCGCTTTTCCCAACCCGGGCGGCGCGCCAGGTAGCCGGTGCTACATTGACCCGACCGGCCAGCAGGGCCGTCACGTGGCCTGCCGGGCCCCAGTGAGATGAGTGAACCGATCACGTCGCGGCCAGGTCGTCAGCTTTCGGGCCGCTGCCTGTGCGGCCAGGTGGGTTACCGCGTGGCCGACGAGTTTGCCTATGCGCTGAACTGCCACTGCTCCAACTGCAGGCGAGCCACTGGCTCGGCGTTCAAGGCCTTTGCAGGCATCGAGCAGGACAAGTTCGCCCTCACCTTTGGCGAAGAGAACCTGCTGCGCTACGGAGAGGGCCTGGACCACGACGTTCGTTGCGCCACGTGCGGCTCGCTGCTGTACTCCGTGGTTCGAGAGGGCCGGTTCGTTCACCTCACCTTGGGCACGCTCACCGATTCGCCCACCCTTCGGCCATCGGCCCACATCTTCGTCGGCTCCAAGGCTCCGTGGTTCACCATCACGGATTCCTTGCCACAGCACGCGGAATTCGGCTGAGGCCGGCTCAGCCCATCGCCTTGGCCATCGGAGCCTCGGCCCGATAGGGCGCGCACAGCTGCTCGACGTAGCGCTGGTGCCCGGACAGGCCGGCCACCGTGCGCTGCACCTTGACCTGGATGTCGCCCAGGAAGCGCCTGAGTTCGTCCCGGCCCATGAGATCGGCCACCGGGTGGTGGCGCGCAGGCGTGATGCCCTGGCCCATCATGACCTGCACCCAGGAGTTCTCCGCGAACAACTCGTCGCTCGGCCGGAAGACGCGGGCGGTCTCGCGGAAGAGCTCGATGCGGTGGCGCAGCGTCGGCAGGATGTTCATCTCCCGCACATGCTTCCACAGTGCCGAGTCGGTGCGCTCGTTGACGTGGTAGTGCAGCACGATGAAGTCCCGGATGTGCTCGAGGTCGCGCTTGGACTGGAGGTTGAACTCGTCGACGTCGGCCTGCTGGACACCACCGGGCGGGAAGAGCTGGCACAGGCGGATGGCGGCACGCTGGATCATGTGGATGCTGGTGGACTCCAGCGGCTCGACGAATCCGCCGGCCAGGCCCACCGCGATGCAGTTTCGCTCCCACACCTTGTCGCGCTGGCCGGGGAGGAACCGGATGACCCGCGGCTGGGTCAGGAGCTCGCCTTCCACGTTGCGACGCAGCATGTCGGGCGCATCGGCGTCGCTCAGCTCCTTGCTGCTGTAGACCAGGCCGTTGCCCACGCGATGCTGAAGCGGGATGCGCCATTGCCATCCGAAGGGGTGCGCGATCGAACGGGTGTAAGGCCAGGCCTCGCGCACCGAGGCGGTCTGCACCGCCACGGCGCGGTCGCAGGGCAGCCAGTAGGACCAGTCCTCGTAGCCCACGCCCAGGGTCTCGCCCAGCAGCAACGAGCGAAAGCCCGTGCAGTCGATGAACAGGTCTCCCTCGATGCAGCTGCCGTCGTGCATGCGCAGCGCGGAGATGTCGCCGACACGCTCCGCACCCGCCTCGGATCCATGCTGGAGCACCTGGGCGATCTTGCCCTCGACGCGCTGCACCCCGCAGCGCTCGCTCATCGCGCGCAGGAACCGGGCGTAGCGGCCCGCGTCCAGGTGGAAGGCATAGTTCAGGCCGTTGTTCGGCACATGGCCGAATCGGTTGGCAAAGGCCGCGACCGTCTCGGGGTTGTAGTCGGTGTAGGTTCGGGAGAGGCCCTCGGCGCGGCCCTTGAGCCAGAAGTGCTGGAAGCCCGCGCTCCAGTGGTCGTTGCCGGTCGAGCCGAAGGAGTGGAAGTAGTTCTCCCCGATATTCTTCCAGCCCTCGAAGTTGATGCCGAGCTTGAAGGTGGCGTTGGTGGCCGCCATGAACTCGGCCTCGTTGATGCCGAGCAGGTTGTGGAAGGTCTGCAGCGCCGGGATGGTGGCTTCGCCCACGCCTACCGTGCCGATCTCCTCGGATTCGACCAGCTTGATGTCGAGCTGCTTGCCCAGCAGCTTGCTCATCAGCGCGGCCATCATCCAGCCGGCCGTGCCGCCGCCGGCAATCACGACGCGTCGAAAAGGCTTCATCGAGGTGTTCATCGCTTGAGTTGGTTGAGGAGTTGCGTGCGGGCCTGCCGCGAAAGGTTTTCGTCGATGGGTCCCAGCAGCCCGCGGGCCGCCTCGGGGATGTGGGCCCATGTAGCGGCGTCCGCCGCGAAGACGAAGTGCTGGAAGTGGTGCGCCCAGATGCGCCGCTCCCGCTGCGGCAGGTCACGAATCGTCATCAGCGCCAGGCGCAGTGCGCTCAGCGGCGAGTCGATGTAGTCGGGGGTCTGGCGCCACCAGGCGTTGATGAGAAGGTTCACCGCCTCCAGCCCTTCGACATGGTGGAACCACATGCTCGGGATGAAGAGCGCGTCGCCCGGCTCCAGCACCGCCTGCTCACCGGCCTCCCAGGCCTGCGCAAAGCGCGGGAAGCGCTCCAGGTCGGGCTCGAGGAAGTCGACCAGGCTGACCGGCTGCCCGGCCGGCGTCGGGTCGAGCGGCCCCACGTAGAGGTTGTGGATCTGCTCGGGCGGAAAGACCGTGAAACGGCGACGGCCGGCCGCCACGATGGCGAAGTTGTCCGGCAGGTCGTAGTGGGCGGCGATGCGCGTGCGGTTGCCCAGCCACAGGCTCACCAGCGCATCGCGCGCGCCCAGGCCGATCCCGTTGGCCTGCAGAAACCCCGGCAGCACCGCCTCCACCGTGGTGGAGCCCACATACAGGGCAGGTGGCTCGGTCGTTTGCGCCAGGCCCAGCAGCCCGGTGAGCACCTGGTCGAGCGTGGCCGCGTGGCGGCGGAAGTTGAAGCTGCTCAGCGTGTCGTCGGCATAGAACACGCGGCCGCGCTCCTGGGGGGCCAGCTCGAAGAGCGTCATGCGCACGCCGTTGTAGAAGCCCATCAGGTAGCGTGCCAGCTCCACCTCGGACTGGCGCGCGGCTTGCACGACCGGCCAATGCGCGAAGCCCCCGCGCACGACGAAGGGGCGGTCGGCGCCCAGCAGCTCGTCCGGCAGCGCCTCGGGCTCGAAGGGCCCGGCCCAGGCGGGGACTTCTCGCATCGGGCTTCAGCGGCGCGAGGCGCGCTCGGCCAGCACAGTCAGCTGCGACAACGAGGCGATCTGCATGTAGATGGGCAGCAGCAGGCCTTCGCGCGCCAGGGCCTCCAGAGCCGCCCCGGGCAAGTCAGCCAGCCGTTCCTCGTTGACGGTGTACAGGCCGCTGAGGCGGCTCTGCTCGCCGCTGGGCATCTCGAAGTCGAGCACGAAGGGCTCGAGCAACTGATGGCTCGTCAGTGCCTCGATGAAGAGGGGCAGATGCTGGGCCTGGGCGTGCAGCTGCTCCATCAGCTCGACGGCACGCTCGAGGTATTCGCTGAAGCCGCCATGGGGCATGAAGAGCGCCGTGCCGACCTCTCCTTCCTGCGGCTGCACGATGCGGGGGCTGTCCAGGTCGATGTGCAGCTGAAGCGTGTCATCGAAGGCGCGGCCGATCAGGAAGGGATCGCGCTGCAGGGCTATCGGCACCACGGGGGCGTCCCAACCTGTGGGGGTCAGGAAGAGGTTTTGCCCCTCCTCGAGCCCGAACAGGGCGATCGGTTGGAATCCGACATCACCCTCCACGAGCTGGAAGACGATGGGGAAATGCGCCTGCAGCTGGCGGAACTCGGCCGGCAGGGCCAGGGCGTACTGTCGCGCGTCGCCCAGTGCCGCCGAGCGCCCGGTATGGATGCGCAGGTCACGGTGCGTGATGTTGTCGAGCAGGACGGGGCGGGTCATGACGCGGTCTTGTGGAGGTGATCGATCAAGCTGCGATGGCCGGGCAGCCCGGCGACGAGTCGACGGGCCAGCCGCGCAGCCTCTTCGAAGCAGGCCTGCGCCGCCTGCAGTCTGGCACCGGGCACGGCCAGGGCGTCTGGGCGAAAACCCATGCCGTAGAGCACGTAGTGGTAACTGGCGGCCGGAAAGACCTCGTCGATGCGGCCGAAGTCATGCCGCGCGGGTGCCCGCAGCCGCCACATCGGCAGCAGTTCGCGCAGGCGGACGGGCCAGCTTGCAGGGTCACGGTGCGCGCGCCAGTAGGCGCTGTCGTCGCGGCGGCTCAGCACATAGTGCAGCTTCAGGAAGTCGATGACCCGCGCCCAGCGGTAGCTGAAGTCGTCGTTGAAGCGCCGGGCCACCGCGTCCATGCTGTCTCTCGTCATCGGCAGCTCGTCGCACAGCCGTTGCGCCGAGAGCTCCACCAGGGCGAGCGCTGATGCCTCCAAAGGCTCGATGAATCCCGAGGACAGGCCAATGGCCACGCAGTTGCGCACCCAGAATTGCTGGCGCCATCCCGGGTCGTAGCGGATCACGCGTGGGGTGGGCCGCTCGGCCGGGGCGCCGGTGGTGTCGAGGTAGGCCTGCAGCGCCGCAAGGGCTTCGTCCTCGCCGGCGTGCGCACGGGAAAACACGCAGCCCACGCCGCGTCGCGAGGGCAGGCCGATGTCCCAGATCCAGCCCTTGGCCCAGGCGGTGGCCACGGTGCAGGTGGCCACGGGCGCATCGGGCCTGGAGTAAGGAACCTGCACCGCCAGGGCCGCATCGTTGAACAGCACCTCGCATTCGCTCTTCAGCGGCACCCCGAAGTGCTGGCCGATCAGGAGGGATGGAAGCCCGGAGCAATCGATGAAGAGGTCGGCGCCCAGTTCACCGTGCGCGCGCGTCCGGAGGGCGGCAATGTCGCCGTTGTCATGGGAGAGCACCTCATCGACATGGTCGACCACGTGGTGGACGCCCAGGCTGCTGCACGCGTGCTCGCGCAGCATCTTGCCGAACCGCCCTGCGTCGAAATGGTAGGCGTAGTTGGCGACGGCGCCGAACTCCGGTGTCTGCATCTGCCTGGGTGCACGACCGGCTTCGCAGACTTGAACCGAAGGGCTGACGACATCCGCGAAGGGGCGCGAGTCCCGCATGGCCAGCCAGGCCTGAACCAGGTCGGTCTCGCCGTGTCCGACCGGCAGCATGAACGGGTGGTAGTAGCGGTCACCCTGCGCGCCGGGCGCACCGCGCATCCATCCGTCGAAACGCGAGCCTTGCTTGAAGGCCACGTCGCAGTCGCGCACGAAGGCCGACTCCGACAGCCCGATGCGGCGCAGCGTGTCTCGCATCGACGGCCAGGTGCCTTCGCCCACGCCGATGATGGGCACCTCGCTGGATTCGACCACCGTGATGTGCAGCTCGGGATGCTCGCTGGCCAGCAGCCCCGCCACGAGCCAGCCGGCCGAGCCTCCACCGAGCACCACCACCTTGCGCAGACGGTCGTTCAAGATCTCGTCCCCGTACACATTGCCACCACCGCGCCCG
>CAILKA010000311.1 GCA_903834645.1 uncultured beta proteobacterium | reverse complement strand
CGAGCATTTCCGCATGTGAGGTCGCCAGGCATGGCGCCGCATCCGCTGCCGCAGCCCCCGAGGCTGGAGCCGGTCACATGAAGGCCTCGCTGCAGGTCCGCCTGTCGCAGCACCTGGCGCTCACGCCACAGCTGCAGCAATCGATCCGGCTGCTGCAGCTGTCCACGCTCGAGCTGCACCAGGAGGTCGAGCAGATGCTCGAGCTCAACCCTTTCCTGGAACTCGAGGAGGACGCCACGCCGCCGTGGGAAGCCGCGCTCGAGCGCGCGCGCGCAACCGACGCTGGCGCCACCCGTGACACCGACGCCGAGGCCAGCGAGTCCGACGGGCCCGGCGCGTCCACCGAAGGCGGGCCGGGAGACGGCGCGCTTTCCGAGATGAGCGCCGCCGAATTCGGCGCCCCCGAGCGCGCAGACTGGGAAAACGGCACCGAGGCGGACGACTTCGACGGGGTACGCGAGCTGCCCTCGCTCGGGACCGGCGGCGCCGGCGGCGACGAGGATTTCGAGGGGCGCGAGCAGCGGGCTCGCGCCACGAGCCTGGCCGAGCACCTGCACGCGCAGCTGCCGGGGCTGCGGCTGTCGGCCCAGGACGCCGCCGCGGTGCGCCTGCTCATCGAGTCGCTGAACGGCGACGGCTACCTGGCAGACCCGCTGGAGGAGATCGCGCACAGCCTGCTCGGCGGCCTCGTGCCCGATGGAGACGATGGACACGATGCGCTCGATGCGCGCGACCGGCCCGACGCGCACGGCACTGACGACGCCGACGACGCCGACGAGGATGCCGTGGGGCCCCTGGATGAGCTGATGAGCCGGCTGCGCTGCGCGCTGTCGTGGCTGCAGCAGCTCGACCCCCCGGGCGTGGGCGCGCGCTCGCTCTCCGAGTGCCTGCAGCTGCAGCTGCGAATGCAGCCGCCCTCCCCGGCGCGCGAGCTCGCGCTGGCCGTGTGCGCACAGCACCTGGAGCTGCTTGCGCGACGCGACGTCAAGCGCATCGTCGCGGCCACCGGGGCCGACGAGGCGCTGCTGCGCCAGGCGCATGCCCTGATCGTGGCCTGCGAGCCCAAGCCGGGGCGCCCCTTTGCAGATGCGGAGTCGCTCGTGGTGGTGCCAGACGTGGTCGTGCAGCGGGCAGGTCGAGGGCTGAAGGTCTCGCTCAACCCGGACGTGATGCCGAGGCTGCGCATCAACGACATCTATGCCGCGGCGCTGCGCGGCCCCCGCGGCTCCGCGCACGCAGGGCTGTCGGCGCGGCTGCAGGAGGCGCGCTGGTTCGTGAAGAACGTGGTGCAGCGCTTCGACACCATCTTGCGCGTGAGCGAGGCGATCGTGCAGCGCCAGCGTGCCTTCTTCACGCATGGGGAGATCGCGATGAAGCCGCTCGTGCTGCGCGAGATCGCCGACGAGCTCGGCCTGCACGAGTCGACCATCTCGCGCGTGACCACCGCCAAGTACATGGCCACGCCCCTGGGCACCTTCGAGCTCAAGTACTTCTTCGGCAGCGCGCTGGCCACCGAGACGGGCGGCAACGCCTCGAGCACGGCGGTGCGCGCGCTCATCCGGCAGATGGTGGCCGCCGAGGACCCGAAGGCACCGCTGTCGGACAGCACGCTCAGCCAGATGCTCGAGGAGCAGGGTATCCAGGTGGCTCGGCGCACGGTGGCCAAGTACCGCGAGGCGCTCAAGATCGCGCCGGCCAACGTGCGAAAGGCGATGTGATGGCCGGACCGCAGCGCGTGCGCGGCCCCGGCCCCGGCCCCGGCCCCGGCCCTGCAGGCAGCACCGCCACGCCCGACGTGCTCGCACGCCCGGTGGAGCTCTTCCTGGCGGCCGCAGGCGGGGCCGAGGCGCTGCTGGCCGAGGAGGTGCAGCGCCTCACGGGCACGCCGGCGCAGGCCGGGCGCGGCGGCGTGTGGGTGCGGGGTGACGCCCGAACCGCGATGCTGCTGAACCTGCAAAGCCGCCTGGCGCAGCGCGTGCTGTGGCCACTGGCCGAGGGCCCCTGCCGCGACGAGCACGAGGTCTACGCGATGGCGCGCCAGGTGCACTGGCCGGCCTGGATCGGCCCGCAGCAGACGCTGCGCGTGGACGTGCAGGCACACGCCAGCCCGCTGCGCAGCCTGAACTTCGCCACGCTGCGCATCAAGGACGCGGTGTGCGACGCGCTGCGCGAGGCCTGCGGCGAGCGCCCGAGCGTGGACACGCACCACCCGGACCTGCCCCTGGTGGCCTATCTCGGGCCCGAGCGCGGCACGCTGTACGCCGACACCTCGGGCGAGGCGCTCTTCAAGCGCGGCTGGCGCGACGCGCGCGGCGGGCGCGAGGACGTCAAGGGCGAGGCCCCGCTGAAGGAGACGCTGGCCGCAGCCCTGCTCGCGGCCGCGGGCTGGCAGGGCCGCGCCGAGGACGGGCCGCTGCTGGACCCCTTCTGCGGCGCGGGCACGATCGCCATCGAGGCGG
>CAILKA010000310.1 GCA_903834645.1 uncultured beta proteobacterium | reverse complement strand
CTGCGTGTTGCGCAGGCCCGCACAGTGCCCGAGCATGATCCAGGCGTGCGGGCGCAGCACCGCGATGTGATCGGTGATCGTCTTGGCGTTGGCGGGCCCCACCCCGATGTTGACCATCGTGACGCCGCTGCCATCGGCGCGCATCAGGTGATAGGCGGGCATCTGCGGGAGCCGCGGGGGCGGCGTACCCGCCTCGTCGCCCGACTGCCCGGGCTGCCCGGCGCAGCGGGTGATGACGTTTCCGGGCTCGACGAAGCCGATGTAGCCGCTGGACGGGTCGGCCATGAGCGCATGGCCGAGCTTGATGAATTCGTCGATGTAGAACTGGTAGTTGGTGAACAGCACGAAGTGCTGGAAGTGCTCGGGCGCGGTGCCCGTGTAGTGGCGCAACCGATGCAGCGAGTAGTCCACGCGCGGGGCGGTGAAGAGCGCCAGCGGATGCGGCTCGCCGGCGGCCGGCTCGTGGGTGCCGTTGGCGATGCCGTCGTCCATCGCCGCCAGGTCGGGCAGGTCGAACAGGTCACGCAGCAGGAGCCTGCGCTCGGGCGACAGGCTGCCCTCGAGGTGGTCGCCCTCGCCCAGGGAGAAGTGAACGGGTATGGGTTGTGAGCTGGTGCCCACTTCCAACATCACGCCGTGGTTGCGCAGCAGCAACTCGAATTGCTGCAGGTAGTAGCTGGCGTAGAGGTCCGGTCGCGTGAGGGTGGTCTCGTACGTGCCTGGGCCGGCAACGAACCCGTAGGCCAGGCGGGAGTCTGCCCGTGCCACGGTGCGGGTGTGGATGCGCACGAAAGGGTAGAACGCGCGCACGCGGGCGCCGTTGTCGGTGCCGGCGACGAAACGCTGCAGCGCCTCGCGCAGGTGGGAGGTGCTGGCCTCGTAGATGCGTCGCACCTGGTCGAGCGCAGCGTGCGCGTCATCGAACCTGGCCGGTGCGGTAAAGAGCGGCAGGGCGGTCATTCAGTGGATTGTCGCGCCCTTTGCGGGGCGGCTGCCATGGCCCGCAGCGCACCGGGGCGCACGCGCACCTCCCAGGTACGGGCATGGCCAGCGGGTTCGCCGTCGGCCGCCAGCGCCCAGGGCTCGTCGCTGGCCACGCGCAGCACCGAGAAAGGTTGCGTACGGATCCGCGCATCGCCCAGGTGTGTGCCCGTCAGCAGGCGCGGCAGCATCCCCAGCGCACCCAGGCGTGAGAAGCGGCCGGCCACGAGCACGTCCAGCCGTGCGTCGTCCATTCGCGCCTGCGGCACCGCTGGCATGCCGCTGCCATAGCTCGGCGTGTTGAGCACCGAGGCGAATATGGCCTCATCGTCATGCAGCAGTTGCCCGTCGCACTGGACGCGGATACGGCTGCGTTGCAGGGCCGCCAGTTCTCCGAAGGTGGCCCACAGGTAGCGCGGCAGGCCACGCAGCCAGGCCGGCCCGGCCAGCGCGCGCAGGCCCACGCCCGCATCGAACCCGGCGGCCAGGCTGCTGACGAAAGGGCGCGCGACAGGACCGGCCCCGGTCTCGACGTGCAGCTCGCCCACGTCGATCGGCTGCGCCGGCGCGACCAGCGCATGACCCAGCGCCTCCTGCCAGCTGAGCCCCTGCAGCCCGAGGGCGCGCGCGGTGTCGTTGCCGCTGCCCACGGGCACCAGCCCCATCGCCAGGCCACGCTGCAGCAGCACCGGCAGCAACTGGTGCACCGTGCCGTCGCCGCCGATCAGGATGCAGCGGGTGGCGGCCGCCCAGCCGGCAGCCAGGGCACGCGCCGCAGGGGCATCTGCCGGCACTTCGAGCCGCGCCTGGGGTGCGTGTGCCGCCAACCAGCCCCGAAGCGCCGGCACGAGCGCGGCTGCGCGGCCGCCGGCCGCAGCCGGGTTGACGAGGACCAGCGCTGCTTCGCTCAATCGGCCCGCAGCCTGTGGAGAGGTGGCAGCAGGCGCAGCACCCTCCATTCACATGCTGCGCCGGTACTGCCCGCCCACCTCGAACAAGGCATGCGTGATCTGGCCGAGGCTGCACACGCGCACCGCATCCATCAGCACGTCGAAGACGTTGGCGTTGTCGATGACGGCACGCTTCAGACGCTCGAGCATCTCGGGCGCAACCTGCGCGTGGCGGGTATGGAAGTCCTGCAGCCGTTGCAGTTGCGAGCGCTTTTCCTCCTCGGTGGAGCGGGCGAGTTCGATCGACTCGGGCACCGGATCGCCGTGGGGGTTGCGGAAGGTGTTCACGCCGATGATGGGGTGCTCGCCGGTGTGCTTGAGCATCTCGTAGTGCAGGCTCTCCTCCTGGATGCGCCCGCGCTGGTAGCCCGTCTCCATGGCGCCGAGCACGCCGCCGCGCGCGGCGATGCGCTCGAACTCGGCCAGCACCGCCTCCTCGACGAGCTCGGTGAGCTCATCGATGATGAAGGCGCCCTGGTTGGGGTTCTCGTTCTTGGCCAACCCCCACTCGCGGTTGATGATGAGCTGGATGGCCATCGCGCGGCGCACGCTCTCCTCGGTGGGGGT
>CAILKA010000309.1 GCA_903834645.1 uncultured beta proteobacterium | reverse complement strand
TGGTCGAGCTGCTGGCGCGTGCTGAAGAAGTAGACGTCGCTCTTGAAGGGGCTCTGGAAGAGCTTGTCCCAGTTCTTCAGGTAGGTGAGCACCGGCAGCGTCTGCGTCGTGAGCTTGTGCAGGCCCGGGCCGAAGACGTCGGCCACCTTGCCCTCGTTGACGAAGACGGCCATCTGCGACTCGCGTACGGTGAGCGCGGCGCCGTACTGGATTTCGCGGTCGGCGATCGGGTAGCGCCAGGCGAGCAAACCGTCGCCATCCTCGACCCACTCGATGACGTCGATGAACTGCTTCTTGATGAAGTCCATGAGTGCCATGTGCCGCCTCCAGGAGGATTGCCAAAGGCCGCGGGAGTGACGCCCGGCAGCCGCACGCCCGGGCCGGGCGCGGTCGGAATGATACGCAGGGCGCTGCCCGGCAGCCCTCAGGGCGCGCCCAGGCCGAAGCGGTGGCTGAAGGAGAGCTCCCACACCGGGCTGTCCAACCCGGCCCCGGACTGCAGCGCGCGCACGCGGCCCAGGCCCGCGCGCACGTGACTGTGCGGGCCGACGGCGAGGCTCGCCCAGGCCAGTGCCTGCCCGATGGCGCCTCCACCCGTGTCGAGCCCGGCACCGCCCGCCGCGCCGGCCAGCAGCTCGGCGCCCACGCGCCAGGGGCGCCCGGCAGCCGGTGTGGCCCAGCCCAGGCCGAGCAAGCCGGTGGAGAAGGCGCCCGCATCGCCGCCAAAGGCACTGTGGGCCTGTGCGGTCAGGTAGAGCATGGGCCCGAGGCTGCGATCGAGCTTGCCCGTGACGAGATCGACTGGCCCGCGCCGGCCGTCGCGCCGCGCAGCACGCTGCATGCGCTGCACGCCAGCCGTCCATTCGAGCGCGGCCACGGTGCCGGGGGCCGACGATGCACGCGGCGTCGCTGCCGGCTGCAGGTCGCGCCCGATCCACAGCTGCACGCTGCGCGCGCGCGGCATCTCGCCGGCCCCGCGCACCAGCCCGGCCTCGGCGCCGAGTGTCCAGTTCGGCAGGGGCGACCAGCCGACATGCGCCGACACCTTGGCCAGGCCCCCGCCGCCTGAGGCGATGGCGCCGCCGCCGCCCAGGCCGAGCGCGGCGCGCACACCGGCCTGCACCCCCGGCCACGGCTGCACGCTGGCGCCCAGCGAACCGAGGATCTCCATGTAGCCGCCGGCACCGCCCGTGGCGGCCGCCCCCATCTCGAAGCCGGCATCGAGACCGGGCAGCCCGAGCGGGCGCACGAGACGCGCGCTGGCCAGGCCGATGCGCCGGCCGCTGCCGTCTTGCAGCTGCCAGTTCACGAGGCTGACCTGGCCTTGCTGGAAGCCCAGGCCGCTGCCGCGGGCCTGCGGCAGCGCGTGGCCGGCCCGCGCGGGGTCGGTGTGGCGGAACTGGCCATCCCAGGCCACCAGCACGGCGAGTTGCGTGCCACCCATGTCCGTGCCGGCAAAGCGCGCGCCCGACAGGGAAAGGCCCGCCTGCCAGCCGCCAAAATCCCACAGCAGCGAAGCGGCCGGGCGCACGAGCAGGCCATCTCCCACCGGCGCCGCCCCGCCCCCGCCGCCGCCGGCATACAGGCCCAGGGCACCCACCAGCCGCTCGGACAGGCGCGCGCGGCGCTGAAGCTCGATGCCGCCGACGAAGAGCCCGGCGCGCTCGCCCGTGGCGGCGCCGTACACGCCAGGGCCGGCCCACCAGCCTGGAGAGGCCTCGAAGAGGAGCGAACCGCCCACGAGGCCCATGCGCTCGCCACGGGGCAGGCGCATCGGCTCGGCCCCGAGCGTGAACGACATCGGCAGGCTCGCCCACGCGGGGGGGGTCGTGTCGGGGGCGGCCCGGGAAGGGGCCCCGGCTGCGGCCAGGAGCGCGCCCAGGACGGGCACCAGACACGCACGGCGCAAGCGGGCGCGGGGCACGGGCGGGATCCAGGCGTCGCGCCCGGCGCGAGAGACCGGCACCGGGGCCGGCCCCGGGACCGGATCAGGCCGCCCGGACAGGCCCGGCGGCACGCGGTTCACTTCTTGCGCAGCTTGGCGATGGCCGCGATCTGCGCGGCCATGGTGGCGAACTCGCTTTGCGCGGCGGCGAAGTCGATGTCGCTCTTGGCGTTCTTCATCGCCTCCTCGGCCGCCTGCTTGGCTTCCAGCGCCTTGGCTTCGTCGAGGTCGTGGCCGCGGATCGCGGTGTCGGCCAGCACCGTCACGGTGCCGGGCTGCACCTCGAGGATGCCGCCAGCGACGAAGACGAACTCCTCCTGGCCGTTGTCGGCACGCTCGATGCGCACCGCGCCGGGACGGATGCGGGTGATGAGCGGCGTGTGGCGGGGCAGGATGCCCAGCTCGCCGTTCTCGCCCGGCAGCGCGACGAACTTCGCCTCACCCGAGAAGATGCTCTCCTCGGCCGAGACGACGTCGACGTGGATGGTGGCCATGCGGGTTCCTTCGCGCGCTTGCGTGAGCGTGGGTTACTGGATCTTCTTGGCCTTCTCGAAGGCCTCGTCGATCGTGCCCACCATGTAGAAGGCCTGCTCCGGCAGGTGATCGCACTCGCCGGCCACGATCATCTTGAAGCCGCGGATCGTCTCCTTGAGCG